>NZ_LFCV01000130.1 GCF_001037465.1 Xenorhabdus khoisanae | reverse complement strand
ATGGTAGATCTCATCATTTTGAAACAATGACATCAATCCCCGGGGTATTTGCAGCAGGGGATGTTGCTGATGACAAATATCGTCAGGCAATAACATCAGCAGGTTCAGGGTGCATGGCGGCACTTGATGTAGGGAAATGGCTACAGTTTAATAATTTATAATATTATTAACGCATTAAGACCATTCAGAAATGTACTGGATGGTCAGTTTTTAAATGAAATGATTAGATAAATCCATTGTAAAGCTGAATCCATGCGCATTTTTTATTACCTGTTGTTTGTACGGATAACCGGCTAAAATACCCTCAAAATCCAAACGCACCAGACGTTCAAGTTCTTTGAGCGAGCTATGCCCTTTCATTATTCCGTAAAGCAGTATTCCCATCATTGGACGCAGAGAGTAAGGCCATAAAAGATCTGCGTTTAAGATAGGAACGCAGATCTTAACGGATAAGACAGGTTTTTTACGACACCCTCTAAAAGGACGAAGCTTGTTGTGTTTATTGGTCAAATTACTCAGTATACAAGTAGAGATCAGGGTCCTAAAACCTCCACACGCAAACCTGCTGCTAGCCATCCTGGGAATCCATCTCCAAGGCGTAGGGCTTTAAATCCTTTGGATCGCAGTAATGAGACAGCCTGAATAGAGAGCACGCAATATCGACCACCACAATAGGCGATGATATCTTGGTTGCGAGGCAGCTCCTCAAGATGATTTACGAGCGCTTCTGTTGGAAAGTTGATGGCTCCCGGAATGTGTCCTGCGGCGTAATCCTCTTCTGAGCGCACGTCCAGTAGGAGTATTCCTTCCTCCTGCCTGTGGAGCAGTTCTTCAATAGAGACACCTTCTAAGTGCTCTGGATGATGAATGCTGTTGGAAACGACACGCTGAATCTCGGTTTGCTGATAAGCAAGATAGTTTCGTAACGCGACCAGTATATTCGCAACTGGACCGTCACCAATCCGATACAGAACATGCTTGCCTTCGCGGCGGGTTTGGACGAGTCCTGTACGTCGTAATTGCTGCAAATGTTGTGAAGTATTGGTGATGGAGAGGCCGGATATCTCAGCCAAATACTCTACCGAACTTTCATGCCGAAAGATTGCCTCAAGCAAGGTCAATCGATGTAAGTGTCCAAGTGTCTTGGCTAAATCTGCCATTTCGCTAAGAACATAAGTGGTGTGATTAATCATTCTCATATAATAACGTTTCAAACATCAACATTTGCGACATAGATAACATAATTAATCATATTATGCCATTGATCCATTTATTGCTGGAATGATAGTTTAATGGAGCGTAATTGGCTGCAAACTGTGCAAATTCACGTATATAGCGTACTGGACTCAATGATCGTGGAAGGTTCTGGTCGATGTCTGATTTCGACTCAACCGTGATTTTTGCTTCGCCGAGAAGTTGTCGTTCCTGTTGTCTGCACTGGCTGACTGCGGGCCTTTTGCGAAGCTGTTCTTACGATGAACGAGCAATTTATCTATTGTCGACTATCGTATTTAAACAAAATATTGGCTAGTTGACTAACTGCGAGAAACACAGAATGAATGAAGCTCTAATAACCCCAATAACACTGAGCGCATCTGTTCGGACCCGCGTCAAAATTCCTATACATTCTCGTACCAGTAAACAGAGGTTTGAAGCCGAGATGGTAACGTTCTCTGGCCTTTCTGATATTGGAGAACATCTTGCAATCGTCTTTGAACCGCTCAACAGATCACCGTACGTTCGCGTACATTCCGAATGCCTGACAGGCGATGTATTCGGCTCTGAGCGTTGTGATTGCGGCGAACAACTCGACGAAGCAATTACTATGCTTGGTAAGCTTGGGGGCATTCTACTTTATCTGCGCCAGGAAGGTCGCGGTATCGGACTGTACAACAAGCTTGATGCATATCACTTACAGATTTCACAGGGCCTCGACACATTCGAGGCTAACCAAGCGATCAATTTTCCTGAAGACATGCGAGATTTTCGCGTAGCCGCAGAGATGCTGCAGGCACTTGGCATCTTCGAGGTATCTCTTGTCACTAACAATCCGGACAAAATTGCTCAGCTCGAGAAAAATGGGATCCGGATCGGGAATGTGATACCGACTGGGGTGTTCGTTAATAATACAAATCACAGCTATTTGCGTACGAAAATTGACAAACACCATCACACCATAAACCTCGGAGAGGAACCCCAATGATCACACATCATGCACCGATTAGCGGGATTTCTGCATACCGCGATAAGTACGTATTAACAGCTGGCTATGATAACCAAGTCATCCTGTGGGATGCTAAAACTCAACGTCCGCTTGCTCGTGCGATGCATGATCATCTGGCGAATCAGGGCGTGTTCTCACCTGATGGTACTTACGCCGTTACATCATCATCAGATTATAGTGCCCGGCTCTGGACTGTACCCGACCTGCGATTGGTTGCCGTATTCGCCGATCATAATGACGATGTGGAAATGAGCGTATTTCATCCAGATAAGCCTCTGGTCGCAACCGCTTCACGTGACCACCATGTCCGGGTATACGATTTCAGTGGCAAACTTCTGTATACATTCAAAGGTCATTCCGCTGACGTAATCTCAGTTGCATGGATGCATAATGCCGATGAACTAGTCTCATCAAGCGACGATGGTACGATCAAACGTTGGTCACTTGAGAAGAACTGCCTCATTGCTGACATCGATCTCGATGGCATCGAGACCGACACGATTGCTATCGCAGCAGACGGGCGCATTTTCGCTGGCAATGACAAAGGAGAGATAATTTCAATTAGTATTGACGGTTCGCAAGTTACGTTCAGAGCACATAATGCGGGTGTGAAACGTCTCGTGCTCGACCACAACAGAGGACTTCTGGTATCTCTGTCATACGACCGCACAATGCGACTGTGGAAAGTGGATCCATTTGGGCAGTTGGAAGAGTTGGTGAGTGCGTCACTGCCACCTGAGGTATGGCCTCGTTCATGCTCCTTCGAAGGTGATGATCACATTGTATTTGCAACTTTCCAGGCAAGCTATCGTCTGTACAACTGGAAGACAGATAACTGGGATTTGTCTGAATTAGCACCGACACAGGGCGTCAATGCAGCTGTGTTAGTCGATGGTCAACAGTGGGCGATTGGTGATGCAGGTATTGTGTGGATCGACCAGCATGAGTATGTACGTACAGGCAGTCTGTGCAATTTCCTCACACCTGTAGGTGACGTGATCCTGACAGGCGGGCAGCTCGGCAAAGTGTTTGATGCGCGCACAGGTCGAGAGTTGTACCAGCATCGCTCTCCATTAAACTGTGGCGTATCGTTCAATCTCAATGGAATAGAGCATGCAGTTATCGGTACGTACACGGGCGAAGGTATTGTGCTGCGCATTGATGGTTCGCAGGTAACGCACGTCACTGACCTGCCACTGCATGGTAACGCCGTTAAAGATATCGCCATTTCGGGTGATCTGATTTTCTCCATTGCGGCAGACGCGTCAGCAACTTGGTATCGAGTGTCAACACTTGAGCAGGTGTACACGCTTAAGCATGCACATGAGAAGATCGCAAATGGCTGTATAGGCCTCGGCGAAGGCTATTTTGCTTCGGTTAGCCGCGACCTAAAATTGCGAATATGGTCACCAAATCACCATGTGAATGTAATCGAGACTCCCCACACGCACTCGATCAAATGTGTTGCCGCGGGTGTTGATGGTCGCTATGTCGCAACTGGTAGCTATAACGGCCGTGTTGCTATTTACGACCGTATCGATAGTCGCTGGGTGATCAATGTGCAGATAACAACCTCGGGTGTGTCTTCCCTCAGCTATGATCCAATGACACATGTGTTTATTGCGAGTTCATATGACGGCAATGTCTACCACATCCCACTGGAGCACATATGAACAGCAACACTAAACTGCATTATATTGATAATCAACGGACAATCGCTCCTGTTGACGTGCTGAACACGGCACCACGAGATTATGAAAAGGTATTACGTTCGGATTTTGTGACGAGCTATAACGAAGGGCGAGATGTCTGGACTGAAGAGGCCGCAATGCAGCAGGCAAGTGTTATCTTGCATACTCATCTTGCTCGTCCTTCCGATGTACTTGACGCTGGTGCAGGTCGTGGACGTGATACTCAGTTCTTACTTTCGCAAGGTCATAGTGTCACAGCAGTTGACCTCGTCGAACTTCCCGAGTGGACACAGCTGATACAGCGCTGGGGCAATCAGGTGCAATTTCGCATAACGCCAGTAACTGAGTTCGATGGTGAGAATCTTTTTGATGGTGTGATCGATAATGGCTGTCTGCATCACCAACATCCTGACGAATACGCTGTGTATCTCAGGCGGATCCACGAGCTTTTACGTCCATCCGGGCTCTTCACAATATCAGTGTTTGAGTCGAAAGAGCCGGGGCGACTATATGCAAATAAAACGCAACGGCTTTATCGCGAGTTCACAGATTCTGAGCTTACCGAGCTATTGCACGTTGCGCATTTCACTTTTGTCAGTCTGCACCGAGTGCCGCGCCCAACAACTGGATTGAACTATCTGGTTATGACGGTTAGAAAATCAGGTTATTACTGAGACGAGGCCATATCGATGAAACTTATGCTCGCCGACAATCCTAACCATCTCAGTGACCGAGCAGCAATGGCACTGCCCGAAAATCTATTCGTTGCGCGCATGCCCGCGACGGTACTTTCAATGCATCGAGATTTATTACAACTTGAACCTGCTGAGTGGATAAAAATTATTCAGGATCCGTTTACACCATTCGAACGCCGTTACGCGGCGGGTACATTACTCAATTTTTCTGGCGATCCACGTATCCGTCCGCTTGATCCTGAAATGTGTGACGTACCCAGCGCAAGCGTTTGGCTCGGTACTGCACTGGAGCGGGTGCCACAGATAGTTGCCGAATGGGGACGTGTTGGCGTAATCGAGGAGTGGATAGCTAAGGAATGCCCACGCTACAACGTGGAAATCAAGGCATTTCGGGTTATGCGCTATCCAGTCACAAACTTCGAGTATCGATTATTTCTTGAGCATACGAAAGCGCCATGGCTTCCGACATCCTGGACCTTCGGTGTCTATCCAAGCGAGCGTGCAAATCATCCAGTCTGGTCTGTTCCTCCAGAAGCATCAGAAGCATATGCAGATTGGCTGAACAAAGCTACAGGGCGGCATTTTCGGTTACCTAGAGAAGCAGAATGGGAGTATGCAGCTTCTGGAGGCACTGGATCCGAGTATCCGTGGGGTAACGAGTTCAATCCTTACGCAGCCAATACGGTCGAAGCTGGGCCTTTGTCGACAACACCTGTCGGTATATTTCCTCTTGGTCGTAGCAAGTTTGGAATCGACGATCTCGCCGGCAATGTCGAGGAATATGTCGCCGACGATTACTCTCCCTACCCTGGAGGTTATGTGATTAACGATGACCTAGCAAGTACTCAGAGTAGCTACCGGGTAGCACGTGGTGGTAGCTTCACGCGCTTTGGTGATTTAGCACGCTGTGCACGTCGCCATGGCCGCTACCAGCGTGACATTTACTCGATGGGTTTTCGGCTCGTAGAGTCGCTTTGAGCATGATCAGAATTGTGGTTTGACTGCATTAAAACTGTAGTGGCGTACCTGACGTATCTGAAGATGGCACCTTTGCAATGAGTAGGTTTTCAGCAAAATGAAGAACTTATTAACTTTGGCGCGAGGTGTGCCAGCTTCTCAAAAACCATATTATTGAGCGAGGGATTTCAATGATCGAACTGGCAACTGAGACAATTTATGAGTCGACAAACGATAAAGTTACATTAACTTCAGTCGTCGATTTGGTGAAATTGTCCGATCAATACCGGCAATCGGCAGTCCTGCACTATGCCGTTGCCGAAAAGCTATTTGATTTGACACAGGAAAGCTGTACATCAGCCAAGATTGCCAAAAATTTCAACATGGTCGAGAGCAAGGTATTTATCCTGTTAAATGCACTTGTTGCTCTCGGGCTTCTAAGGAAGGATGGCAACGAGTTTTTGAACACTGAATTGACTACACGATACTTGACAAGTACCAGTTCCGACTACATAGGCGCAATTATTGAGCATCAGCATTTGCAGTGGGATAACTGGCCCCGAATTGGAGAAATTTTACGCAGCGAAAAACCTCTCGATTTCCAACAGGAAAGCCGCTTCAAACACGATGAGCGCGCCCGCGACGCATTTAATGACGCTATGGTACGTCTAAGTCAGCCTATGCGTGACGTCGTGTGCAGCCTCAGTGTATTCACAAGCGCAAATACGTCGATCGATCTTGCCGGTGGGCACGGCACCTACCTCGCGGAGGCATTACGCCGTCATCCACAGCTGAAAGGCCAGATATGGGACCTGCCAACTACTCGCAAGGCTGCACAGAAAACTATTGAAGCATATGGCCTAAGTGGGCGGCTCGAGTTTTGTGAGAAAAACCTGCTTGATTCTCTCAACTTTGAGGGAGTGACCGCTGACATCGTTATGTTGAATGATTGCCTTCACTACTTTGATGAAACGGAAGCGCTTAAGGTAATCCGTCATGCATCCAGTCTTGTGAATCCAGGTGGTTCATTCCTGATCCTTACAATGACAATGGATGAAAATCGTGTCACTCCCGCGCTATCTGCTGACTTTTCACTCCACATGATGGTTAACACTAATCACGGTGAACTACATCCAACACAATGGATAGCACGTGCTGTGCATGAAAATGGTTTGTCTGTCAGCGAGCACTTAATTGGTCGCTATACTCTTCTCATCGGTCAACGACCTGCTAGTGAGGTATGACTATGCTTGTCTTCGAACTAATCAATCTTGATATTAATCCGGTAGACGCGGAACAGGTCGCTCATACGTTATCCGAACAATGCACAGCAGCTGGCTACCGATTGAGTATGGTTGAAGTGGGCAATACAACGCCTGATGGGATATTTGTGCTTTCGAGTGGTACATCAAGTGCGATAAAAAGCAAAAGACTAACTGAAGTTGGGCGGGTTGCTGTTGCACAGATATATATCGATCCGGAAGGTGCCAATGGTGAAACATCTACTGTATGGCACGAAAGTCTTCAGGATATGTTCTGTTACCCTCTCGCACTAGAGGTAAAATCTGTAAGCGAGTCAGCTGATGTCGTACACGGCTGGCTTGCAGGCTTCGCTACATTTACTGCCTGTATCAAGATGTGGCGGCGCTTACGCGACAAACCTGAAGAGGGTAAATCGAGCGAACTACGAGTGAACCATATCAACATCCTCGCACAAGATCTTAACAAATCTGTTAATTTCTACCATCGAATCTTAGGAGCTTCTTACTGCTATAACCTGGGTCCAAAGAAGGTTGTGATGGAGCTGAACGGCTTCGATTTCTTTATCGAACAGACGGATACTGTTTTCTACCCACCAGGCTACCATTTTGGCGTACGCACAGACCCTGGAGGTGTTAAATCGATCGCAGAAATAGTAGAGGTGGATGGCAATATCAAGATCGTAAAGGGCAATGGTCCAGCGCCTGGTTATCATTTGGGGCCTGATCGTGTGCGTACAGCTTTCTACTTTGAAGATCCTGACGGTCTTGTCATCGAGGTCTATTCACCAGAAATCGAAATGCTTGAGAGTAATCCACATCTAATCTCGCAGCATTTTTCTCTTAACTGATAACCATCAATCTACAAACAGACGAGGTAGTCCATGAGTTCTAACAATGCCCCCACTTGGGGAGAACTGCTTTCCGGACGTAATGGCTTGCTTTCAATTGCGCTTGCAGGGGGAGTTGCATTACATGCGATTAATATCTATATCGCAACGACAATCCTGCCATCCGTTGTACGAGACATTGGTGGACTTGAATACTATGCATGGAACACTACGCTGTTCATGGTCGCGTCGATTATTGGCGCGCCATTGTCCAAAAACGTGCTAAGTCGTTTCGGGCCGCGTGTTGCTTATCTCGTTGCTCTCGTAGTGTTCTGTGGAGGAACACTCATATGCGCTAGTGCGAAGGACATGATGTGGATGCTTGTCGGACGGTTTATTCAGGGCTTCGGCGGTGGCATTTTGTTTGCACTCAGCTACGCACTCATCCGTATCGTATTCGATGAACGGTTATGGCCCCGTGCGATGGCGATGGTCTCCGGTATGTGGGGTATCGCAACGCTCTGCGGGCCTGCAGTTGGCGGGATCTTTGCGCACGCCAACACCTGGCGTCTCGCATTTATAGCACTTTTGCCGGTTGCTGCTGTGCTTGCGGTGATTGTGCTCATCCAATTAGCTGCCTATCAGAAATCTGATACCCAGACAGAGCGGGCTGCAATTGGCAAGATCCTGTTGCTCGGTGTATCAGTACTTATTATATCGGTCGCAAGTCTGTCGAAGGCGACTTTTGTAAATATCGCTGGTGTCGTTGTTGGCCTCGCGATCGTCGCATTGATTGCACGCTTTGATCGTGAATCTAAAATTAAATTGCTGCCGACCGGCGCTTACGATATACGTGCGCCTCTTGGTGCAATCTATGCCTGCATGAGCCTGCTTGTAATTGGTATGACAACCGAGATATTCGTGCCGTATTTTCTGCAAACCATCCACGGCTATCCTCCGTTAATTGCTGGCTATGCGACTGCACTGATGGCAGCTGGTTGGACGGCTGGCTCGTTGTTCAGCTCCGGACGCAGCCCACATACTGCACAGTTACTTGTGCGACGTGGCCCGATTCTCGTTGTACTTGCACTCATCGCGCTCGCAATCATCATGCCATCACAGCACCTGTTCAGCCCGGCACTTAGTCTTACACTGATGTGCATTGCGCTCGCAGCGGTTGGCGCTGGTATTGGTGCCACTTGGCCTCATCTGCTCACACAAGTGTTTATGAGCGCACCTGCTGGGCAGGAAGATCTTGCGTCGACATCGATCACGACCGTGCAACTGTGTGCGACAGCCATTGGCTCAGCACTTGCCGGTATCGTTGCAAATCTTGCCGGATTCACAGACCCCGGTGGGTTGGCAGGCACTCAGAGTGCTGCTATATGGCTGTTTGCAGTCTTTGCGATTGCTCCGGTGCTCGCGATGTTTATCGTGCGCCGTGTACGCGTCGCATGAATGCACTGAACGTCTAGCAACGAGGATCAATTAATGAGGGCTAATCATGGATCCAGTGACTGGGATCAACTTGTTTAAGGCTTTACATGCATTCGGGATCGCCGGATGGGCTACGATAGCCATGATCAATAACGGGCGGTCATTCACAATGACGGCAGGCACTGTAGGTCGCATGATGAGCATGGAGTTACTCAAACAGGAACCGCCCGTGAATACACCGTTGCTGAGTCGTGCAACAACATCGCGGGTGATACATAGAGCTGCTCTTACCGTCATTGTGGTACTGCAGATACTTACCGCTATTTCCATGTGGATCAGTGGCTATTTACTACTGATGAAGACTGCATCACACCCAGAAACACTATTATGGCTCAATGTGGGTATTATCTGCTTTGCTACGTGCGCCTTCATTTTGTTACTGGGTGGGTTGTGGTATGGCTATTGGATACGTCAAGAAGGTCTGCAAATTACACACATCGCTATCGTAATCTGGTCTATTGCCGCATTTTTGCTGTTTCATTCCAATCTGGCATCCGGGTTAACAGGAGACATTTGATGATAAGTTCCTTTCCCCTTCACGATGGTGATTGCTTCGTGCAGGTAAATGATGACGTTGCCGCCGGGCTTGATGGGTTTGAGCTGCGACTTCTCGCCAGCCGTGTTGTTGCTATCCGTGACAACCAATTCTTAGATCTACAAAACCTAATTGCGGGAGGAGGTGCCATTACACGAAACAGCAATCCATACGACCTACAACGCCAAAACCTTGCGGTGCTGTATTACGAACTCGGTCGTCATGGCGAGATTGAATTAAGGGAGTCTGACACTGACAATACTCGCCTTACTGTGCTCACACCTCAAATTACAGTTGCGAATTCATCATCACCTATCCAGGCTATACGGCTATCATCCAGCGATCGCCTTGCGTTCTTACCGTTCGAAGAGGCGCGCAACGTACCGAATATATCAGCTGACGCGATACATAATACAGCCACACAACTTACACTGTCGCATTGGCCTGCAAACCGAACCCCCACCCGCTACAAAGCGAATCTGTCAACTGAGAGCGTACTACGCTTTGTGTCTGACAAATCAGAGTACGATGATGTGCGACACGTGACAACCGACCATTTTGATCTGGACGGACTTGCATCTGTCTATGCACTGCTCGCGCCTGAGCACGCGCAGAACCATAAACAACTTCTCATTGATGTTGCACGGTTTGGTGATTTCGCGTGTGGGAATAGCACAAAGGCACGCCGACTCGCATTCGCGCTGAACACAATCGCTGCACAAATATCGAATGCAACTGGAACATTACCAAACGAAAGTTTGCGCATTGCAGCACTCTTCAGCACGATGTTGCCAGCATTGCGTGATCTGCTGGATGCATCAGTGATACAAGATACACTTTGGCATGACGCCGAGCGGCATCATATGGAAACGGAAACGTTACTCGATAATCAGAACGTGATAGTTGAGCAGTATCCTGAGATAGATCTTGCGATATTCCGTCTGTCTACTCCTAATGTACTATATACGCGTGTACCACAACGTTACTTCGGGCTTTCTCCTATTTCCTTCCACAATCGCACGTCGTTATCGACGATTGCACTCGTCACGCAGGACGATATAGTCGTCCATCAGCGTTATGAAGGATGGGTGGAGTTACATTCCTCTGCACCACGGCCGCGTCGTGATCTATCTATTTTCGCGCGGGCGTTACAGTCAGCCGAAACGAAAGGTTGTCGTTGGCACTATGACGGTGTGCAACACATTATGCCACGACTTGGACGCAATGGCGCACAGCTGAGTAGCTTGCCGATAGAGGTTATCGTAAACGAACTTAAACACTTCCTGTCTATTGCCCCGGCTGCCTGGTCACCAAGTGTGTATGCGGTGTCTTAGCGAAAAACGCTGTAACCCTCGCCCTATTTGAAAGGTATCGCAAAAGGCCTGTATTATCCGTTAAGATCTGCGTTTCTATCTTAAACGCAGATCTTTTATAGCCTTATTCGCTTGAGACTTGAGAACTGGAACCTTCTATTCACACGGACGTCAGTTTGTCAAAGCTCAGCACTTTCCTGTTCTGAGTCACTCTCTTTCCCTCTATGTTTACCTCAAGCAAATGGGTGAACGGAGCGCATTTATTATCTCCAAGATCCTTGATGAACACGACCGACACTGGATAAGGAATCAAGCGGCATAGATTGTTTATCGTTGACTAAAATTTCAAGCCAGACTAATCTGTCAATCAATAATTATATTGAATAATTTAATGAAAGCATTGTGCCTCATGCCGCTTTTGGAGTTTTTATAATGTCGCCTAACAACATATCCTCTACAAGCAACGATAAATCGCAGGTAAAATCCCATTCAAATCAGCGTCTGGCGTTTATGGTTCTAGCAATCGTACAGTGTATTCTTATTTTCACGATTGCAATCGTTACAGTTCCACTTCCAAAAATCGCGATGGAGTTCAACCTTACATCTGCTGATCTGCTTCTTGTTCTTGCTGCTTATGGACTCCCATTCAGTGGCTTACTATTGTTTGGAGGACGGCTGGCCGATAGGTTTCAGGGACGACGGATGTTTGCCATTGGCTTATTCATCTTCGGTATATCTTCTGTGATTGCTGGTTTCTCTCCTACTTTCGAGATGCTTGTTGCCATGCGGTTTACTCAAGGGATAGGTGGAGCCTTAACAGCACCGGCTGCAATGGCTGTGCTACGTGCTTTATTCCCGGAACCCAATGCCTTTGGCAGAGCAATGGCCACGTGGGGAGGTGTTTCCGTTTTGGGTGCCGTTTTAGGATTTATCATCTCTGGTGTCGTAACAACGTGGGTTTCCTGGCGATGGATGTTCGCCGTTCCTGTCCTTGTTTCAGTCATAGGCTTGCTCAGCACCCGCAATCTACTTCCAGCCGGAATTGATGAGTCTCACCAGCGTCGGTCGAAATTAGATCTGATTGGTGCAATATTTGCTACGTTCGGTATTTCCTTAAGTAGTTATGGTTTGATACTAACTGGCGATCATCCGTGGACATCGTCAGTGGTATTGCTCCCGCTACTGATCGGTCTTGGCTCATTAGTTGCCTTTACAGTGCTCGAACGTTTCGTCCGTGACCCACTCCTTCCCCCCGGGTTTATTTTCGAGCGGTATCGGATCACGGGGCTATTTGGCATGTTTCTGGCGGCAGTAGGCTCGGGGGTCGTCAACTTTGTTTTATCCCTCTATTTACAGCAAGAGCTGGGATGGACACCGCTCATGACAGCCGGTGCATTCCTGCCGTTCGCAGTCGCTCTCATCATGACCGGACAAATGACAACACCTTTAGTTGGTCGCATAGGTGCAGCACGGGTGACAAGCCTGGGGTTATTTATCGCTGCTATTGGGCTTGGATTGTTGGTCGGTCTTGACAAAAACACAACTTACATCGTGGGATTACTGCCCAGTCTGGTTCTTGTCGCAATCGGCATTTCACTGGCTTTTTCAGGCTCTGCGGTACTTTCCACAATGAATGTTCCACAGCATCAGGCGGGTCTGGCTGGTGGGGTCATGAACACTGCCATGGAACTCGGCCCGACTGTAGGTCTGGCAGGGTTAATGGCTGTGGCCGCAACACAAGCAGAGATCATTGATGGTTACGTATGGGCGTTCGGAACTGCCGCTGTTATTTATGTCATTGCAGCGCTACTAGCGATTTTACTCACAAACCGTAATCATGCTGCATTAGGGAAACCTCACCATGAATAAAATTCAATCAGAGGAAAAAAAACCGAAAGTCTCATCGGGAATAGCACCACCAATGCAAAAACAGCGTGATATACCTGGCTCCATTTATTTGCTCGGACTGACTATATTCATACTCACTACCTCTGAGTTTATGGTTGTCGGCATGATGCCATCGTTAACCGGCGTGTTTGGAGTCACTGTCGCAGATATTGGCTACCTGATTTCACTCTACGCTATCGGCATGGTTGTCGGTGGGCCGATACTGACAGCATTATTTGTCACGTTACGGATTCCCAACAAGAAGGCACTACTTTGGCTACTGGCTCTCTACAGTGTTGGTGGCGTTATAGCCGCAACGGCAGGGAGTTACCAGTCGATGGCTATTGCCCGCGTTATCACTGGCGTTGCCGGCTCTGCCTGTATCGGTATCTCTTTAGCGATCTGTGGTGAAGTCGTCAGAACAGAAATGCGGGGAAGAGCCTCATCAATTGTACTCAGTGGCATGATGCTGGCGACTGTGTTAGGCGTACCAGCAGCAACCGTTATTGATCAGAACATGGGCTGGCGTTTGAGTTTTTGGTTGGTTGTTATATTCACTATCATTTGTGCTTTGATTATGTGGGCGCTGGTGCCTGCTTCACGTAATACTTCAGATATCCGTATTAGTGATCAACTTACATCGTTTCGAAATGGGAAACTCTGGGCAGCTTATGCGTCAAGTGCCCTTATCATCGGCGCATCTTACGCAGCTTTCAGCTACATTTCAGCAATCTTGACTGAAGTTACAGGATTATTGCCCGCAGTCGTGCCTATTTTACTCGGCCTTTATGGTGCAGCGAATGTGATTGGCAACACGATTACTGGCCGTTTTGCTGATAAGCATACTTTCGCAGTACTGACCATCGGGATTAGCATTCTGGCTATATCGTTACTGATATTTGCGCTTTTTCCAGAAAGTCGCTACATCAGTGTCATTGCCTTTTTAGTGATTGGCCTTGTGGGCGTTCCCATGAGTCCAGCAATGATTACACGTGTTATGCGCGTGGCAAATGCAAGTCCTCTGGTCAATAGTGTTCATGTCTCCATTATTAACAGTGGCTTGGCATTTATCGCATGGGCAGGGGGGTTAAGTATTGGCGCAGGATATGGGCTTATATCACCACTATGGATCGGCCTAATTCTGGCTATCTTTGCCTTGCTTTCACTCACGCCACTTAGTGTCAGGATTTCAATGAAGTCATCTTAAAATGAGTTAATAGTGGGCAGTAAACATCTTACAAGATAATAGGATAATAGCGCTGGTGTTCATAAATACAGCGCTATTTATTAAAAAGCTTCAAAGTAACGTTCGGATACCTCAAAAACGTTCCATTAGGCTATTTTCCCAGCAACTCCCCCGACGGATTAAGTTTTGCCTCGATATCGTTACAACAAATGACTAAAAAATAGAGCGGCTAAATAGAGGCCAACACCATAAGAAGTATGCGCCATTAAACTTCTCAGTCTTAGTGTATTAGGTGCGGGGGCCTTGGATGCAGCTATCCCCATTCCCAGACCCGGCTGCATGATAAAAAAAGGCGCAATGACAGTAACGATTCCCATGATTAATGCAGGAAGGAACGTTGGATTTTTTGCCCAATCCAGTCCCAAAATGAGCAACAGAATACCCGCAAAAATGATGCCAATAAGATAGTGAGTAAACCAACCAATCCCGCTTTCCCCTTTCACAGGTTCGGCCTGTAGAATGCTTGTATGGGTAAATTGCCCTTTGGGCATGTGTCCAATCCAGCGTCCTACCAGGCTATAGTTCAATGAGGGAATGCCGAAAAAACGTTTTATGAAAACAGCCCAAAGATCCATGACAACCGTTGAACCAATACCAATCAATACAGAATAAATAATAAACTCCAGTCCTTCATTCATCTGTTGCGCTCCTCCGAATTGTGGTTACCCATAATGGTCAATCAATCAGCAGGTACTCGAAATGGCACAGAAACTCTGATACCATGACATTCAATTAATGCATTGAGTGTAATAATGGTGGAAGTGTAAAGTCAATGTTTGATAAACAACTTATTGTCGAGATTGCAGAAATTGCCAAGGTGTTAGGAAATCTTCATCGGTTGGCTCTGCTTGAATGTTTGGTTAACACTGAACACCCCGTGGAAAAGCTATCAGAGCTTTCTGGTTTGTCAATTGCTAATACTTCCCAGCATCTCCAGCAGCTCAAACGTGCAGGATTACTTCAGTCTCGTAAATCCGGAAAACATGTGCTTTATCGTCAGAGCGAAGGGCCCATTATGGAAGTTATTTCGGTACTCCAGCAATATGCCGAATTTAACCGCAAAGAAATGCGCAGATTGATTGATGATTCAAACAATCAGGAAATAATTTCATGGGATGAGCTGTTGGACAGAATTAAGGAAAACAGCACGATATTACTGGATGTCAGGCCAAAAGAGGAATTTGAACGAGGTCATTTGCCGAATGCCATCAATATTCCTGTAGAGGAACTGGAAAACCGATTAGACGAGATCTCTTCCAATCAAGAGCTTGTTGCATACTGTCGGGGCCCTTACTGTGTTCTTTCTGCTAATGCTCTTGAATTATTACGTGCTAAAGGTATCCGCGCCCGTCGTTTTAATAAAGGATTCTCTGGGTGGAAAGATGCTGGAATGAATGTTGAAGTAAAATCTTAAAATCAGTGTAATCAGGCCAATGACTGGCCTGATTACATTAAAATTTGAAATCTACCGGGTAGGCATACTCCGTTTTTGTGATGAAACTCTTGTAGTAATAAAATATCAACGGCGCGCACTTTTTGGTCTGAAAGCAGCCACGATGGTTTCATCCGTTTCCACATAAGGGCCGTCCAGCAATTGGATACAATAGGGAACGCTGGCAAAAATTCCTGCTACCAATACCTTACCATTTTCGTCTTTTAACCCTTCCAAAGTTTCCGAGATGGCTTTAGGTTGTCCGGGTAGATTAAGAATTAACGCCTGATTACGGATTACGCCTACCTGACGGGACAGAATGGCTGTTGGAACGAATTGAAGACTGATTTGACGCATTTGTTCCCCAAATCCGGGCATTTCACGATCAGCAATGGCGAGCGTTGCATCTGGTGTGACATCGCGGCGTGCTGGCCCTGTCCCCCCGGTGGTTAGTACCAGATGGCATCCCAGCTCATCGACCAATTCACACAATGTTTGCTCAATCAGGATTTGTTCATCAGGAATAAGACGGGTTTCTATGCTAAAAGGTGTGGTAATCGCCTTTGCCAGCCATGTTTCCAGTGCGGGCAGCCCCTTGTCCTGATAAATACCATTGGAAGCCCGATCGGAAACGGACACGAGACCAATGCGTAATACGTTCATACGAACCTCAATTAATGATAAAAATAGAGAAAATGTTATTGATGAAATGAAAAACAAAAGGCGACTCATTATGTCGCCTTGGTATAAGAAAAAATAGCGTCTCGTTTGAGATTACAGCAGATCAGCGATCATGCTCTCAAGTTTGCCTTGGTCTACGGCAAACTTACGGATACCTTCCGCCAGTTTTTCAGTTGCCATTGCATCTTGGTGGTGGTCCCAGTAGAACTCAGCTTCAGTCAATGGTTCCGGGCGTACTTTAATTTCGCCTTCATAACCCAGTTTGCGCTCAACTTCACCTTCTGCTTCAGACAGTTCTTTCAGCAAGGCAGGAGAGATGGTCAGACGGTCGCAGCCAGCCAGTTCCAGAATTTCACCAGAGTTACGGAAACTTGCACCCATTACAACCGTGTTATAACCGTGCTCTTTGTAGTATTGGTAAATTTCAGAAACAGAAACCACACCTGGATCTTCGTGTGGTGCGAATTCTTTCTTGTCGCCGTTTGCTTTGTACCAGTCAAGGATACGGCCAACGAATGGAGAAATCAGGTAGACACCGGCTTCTGCACAAGCACGCGCTTGGGCAAAGGAGAACAGCAGGGTCAGGTTACAGTTGATACCTTCTTTTTCCAATTGTTCAGCAGCACGGATGCCCTGCCATGTGGAAGCCAGTTTGATCAGGATGCGGTCGTTGCTGATGCCTGCTTCGTTGTACAGTTTGATCAGGCGTTTTGCTTTCGCTACGCTTGCTTCGGTGTCATAAGATAGACGAGCATCAACTTCAGTAGAAATACGACCTGGGATCAGTTTCAGAATTTCCAGACCAATGTTAACTGCCAATTTGTCGCCGGCATCGATAATTTGCTGTTCACGGGAATCGCTTTGACCACGCGCCCATTCGACGGCTTCATCAATCAGTTGGCGATATTCTGGGATTTGAGCTGCATTCAAAATCAGAGAAGGGTTGGTGGTCGCATCTTGCGGCTGATACAGTTTCATAGCCGCGATATCCCCGGTATCTGCTACTACTGTGGTCAGTTTACGCAGGGAAGTCAGTTTATCGGTCATGTTTAATATCTCATCGTTATACGTAAAATCTTTGGCAACATTGCCTCGCCATCCCGTGATAATAACATGGTCAAGCGCGGCTGTAAGGTAGGAAAATCCTATCGCTGAGATTCTCCTCTTTCCGTTCTTTTTTGCTAAAGTGGAGAAAGTCTGGATTACTAGGAAAAAAATGATGCTTATTACTATTTCACCTGCAAAAACACTCGATTATGTAAGCCCACTTGCAACAGAAAAATATAGCCAGCCGGAATTACTGGGAGAATCTCAGCAATTGATTGAAGTTTGCCGCACTTTAACCCCTGCGCAAATCGGCAGTCTGATGAGCATTAGTGATAAATTGGCGGGCCTGAATGCTGCCCGTTTTGGTGAGTGGCAGCCAAATTTCACACCAGAAAATGCCCGTCAGGCAATTTTAGCGTTTAAAGGTGATGTCTATACCGGTATGCAGGCCGAAACTTTCTCAGCGGATGATTTCGACTTTGCCCAGACGCATTTGAGAATTTTGTCCGGTTTGTATGGCGTTTTGCGTCCTCTCGATTTGATGCAGCCTTATCGCTTGGAAATGGGAATTAAACTGGAAAATCTGCGTGGTAAAGATCTGTATCAGTTTTGGGGGGATCGTATCACTGATCAATTGAATGCTGCATTGGAACAACAAGACGATGAAATTCTGGTCAATCTGGCATCAGATGAATATTTCAAATCGGTGAATACCAAAAAGCTGGCAGCCAGAATTATCAAGCCTGTTTTTCTGGATGAAAAAAATGGCAAGTACAAAGTCATTAGTTTCTACGCCAAAAAAGCCCGTGGATTGATGAGCCGCTTTATTATTCAGAATCAATTGACTGATCCGGCTCGGCTGGTGGAGTTCAATCTGGAAGGATATACTTTTGATGAATCCCTTTCTAAAGGGAATGAGCTGGTGTTTAAGCGACATGAACAGAGTTAAATTTTTATTCCTATAAAATAATTGTATATTTATCCCCATCCGGTGGTGACAAAGAGCTATATTGAAGCAAAATTAGCATGTAAAAAACACCGATGGGGTAGCAACAATTAAGTTACATATACTTTATAAAAAATTCACTATCTACCTATTCACTACTCAACCAATCTGAATTCCTTCCTGAAACATCAGTACAACATGGAAAACTTCATCTTGAAGATTTTACTTTCCAATAAACTAATAACGTAATTTGACAATTCCATATGTTAAAACTATGTTAATAATAACCTCGCTAAATTTCTAGTAACTTACAACTCTATCGCTGGATATTTTCGTCCTTACGAAAAAATGCTTAGGTTATGTTAAAACTTCTTCATGTAGTGAAGTTTTATCCCACAAATTACCATCATCTGGAGAAATATTATGAAAACATATGCATTGTTCTTATTGATACCTATGTTAATAAGTTATTCATCCAATGGGAAAGAAACAGGAAAAGAGGCAGTCAGAGAACATCTGGCTATAACAGACACAAGCAAATCAACTAAGTATTTAATCGAAAATATGAAGGAATGTGGGCAGGGTTATGTTGTTGGAGTGTGGTCAAACGCTAATGACTGGAATGAATGGGCAATTTGGTTGTCACCAAAAGGACGACATTCGAGTAAGGATGCAAAAATATATTGGTCTCACAGCAAGTTAAGAACCGATTATGACAGTGGAAAAAATGCTTACGCAACTATCTTAGCTGCCCAAGCCAGCGGACAGCTGGTCACACTCCTTGACGACGACAAAGGATTTCAATGTACCCCCTGGGGACCTAGTGGATACAAAGGGCCACAATTTAATTCAGTTAAGGCTATGTTCCCGGCAGAATAATAAATAACTTTTTTGATCTGGTCTCTCTGAAAATTTATAAAATCCTAACGGGGGAGCATTTAATGAGAATTAAAAAATTGTTTACGCTGTTGTGTATTTTATTCTTATACACAGCTCAATCTCTGGCTCAACAAAACATTGTTCAAGTTTATAGAGCAGATTCTCGTCCTCCACAGCAAATATTTATCCAAAATGGGGGATTTCATCCCTGGGGAACGAATGCGGATCTTGCGGAGCATATTCAAAATTACAGTTTGGGAGCTGATCAGCCCGCTGAAGGTTCAGCATTTGTCGCAACGACCACAAATGAAGAACAAGCTATTAGATGGGGAGTCGAGATGTCTTCTCCTGACGAAGAGCCATTCTACGTCTATAATATACGCCCAACCGCTAATTTTTATAGTGTGGTTTTATCATTACAGGCTTTTTATGCTCGTACAGGCGATCGGCGTTATCTGAAGCTGCTGAACGCTTATGAAGAACAACGAGAATATGCGGCATTTAATGGTATTTCTGTCACGCAAATTCGCGGAGTTGATGTGTATGAATATGATCCGAACAGCGGTGACTACGGTACTACTCATTCTATATCTAACCCGCTGTATCAAGCAGTTCAAACAACGGCAAACGTCAGCGCTTTTTCACAGCTTCCTCAGTTGCCAAGAGAAATAGTGTCACCTGCTACGTATTGTGCTATGAATATGACCCACTCACCTCATTATTCTGCTAGCTTTGCTGCTAGTACTAAGACTAGCAAATTTATTAAAGAACTATCACAATGCAATGCTGGCTTATTGACAATGGCCTTTTTATACACCAGCTTTTTTTAATAATATTCAATATAAATTATCACTCCACCTATTTAAAGGTGGAGTGATAAGTTCCATATTATTTCGGTGCTCTTTCCATCAAAAATTCACGCAAGGTAGCAAAACCAGCAGGCATAAAGTGAGATAACAAATCCATATCCGCACGTTCAGCTAATTCTTGTGGCAACGGTAATGCCTGGCCGAGGGTTGCTTCGACGCTTTCTTTGAATTTCGCGGGATGTGCAGTACCCAAGAATAAACCATATTCTCCTTCCTGCAATTGATCACGCAGGACACGGTAAGCGACGGCAGCATGTGGTTCGGAAATGTAGCCTTTGGCTGCGAGTTCGCGCATGGTGCTCTGGGTGATTTTGTCATCCACCACACCGTTAGCCAAGTCACTCAGTGCCCAGCCTTTGCGCTTGAACAGTTCTTCAATACGCGGCCAGTTATTGGGCTGGCTGACATCCATTGCATTGGAAAGTGTCGCAATGGTTTGGTGTGGTTGCCATGTGCCTTCTGCCAAATAACGGGGAACAGTGTCATTAACGTTGGTTGCCGCGATAAAACGTTTTACCGGTAGCCCCAGCGATTTCGCCAGCAGCCCTGCGGTTAAATTACCGAAATTACCGCTTGGCACGGAAATGACTAATTGTTCACGCTTCTCCGCGGGGATTTGCGCCACTGCTTCAAAGTAATAACAGATTTGTGCCAACAATCGGCTGATATTAATGGAGTTAGCTGAATTGAGATGCAGGGCATGTTTCAGTTCTTCATCATCAAAAGCCTGTTTGACTAATGCCTGACAAGCGTCGAAATCGCTTTTTATGGCAACCGTGTGAATATTGTTGCCTAGCGTACAGAAAAGTTTTTCCTGTAATGGGCTAATCTTGCCTTCGGGATAAAGGATCACGACCTGTACATTATTCAAACCATAGAAAGCATGGGCAACGGCAGCGCCGGTATCACCGGATGTGGCAGTTAAAATAGTGACAGGCTGTTCTCCTGCAATTTGTGCAAGAATTTGTGCCATGAAACGGCCGCCAAAATCTTTGAAGGCCAATGTTGGCCCGTGATATAGCTCCAGTGAAGCGATATCATCTTCAACATTTGTTACCGGAGCAGGAAAGGCAAATGCATTTTTAACCCGGGCAGCCAATTGCTCTGCGGGGATCTCATCACCAATAAACGCTGCCAGAATTCGTTGGCTACGGCTGACAAAATCTAATTTTAATAATTCGTTGATCTCATCACGGCTGAATTCTGGTAAATCCTGTGGAAAAAAGAGCCCTTGTTGTTTGCCCAATCCCTGTTTTACCGCCTGTGAAAAACTAACCTGCTCGCTGCTGTCTTTTAAGTTATATAGTTTCATGGTTACTCTACTTGTCGTGCGCCTGCGAGATCCAGACGGCAAATATGGACAAAACCTTCATCATTTTGTACGTAATGCTGTTGCAGCCACTGTGCGACTTCTTCTGCGACTGCCATTTCATGACAAATCGCAAAGAGTGTGGGGCCTGAACCGGAAATACTGCATACCAGTGCGCCCAACTTTTTGACTGCTTCGCGTGCGTTGGCAAAACCGGGCAAGAGTTGAGTGCGATACGGCTCTGCAACAACATCTTTTATCAATTTGACAGCCAGATCTGATTGTTGGGTATGGCAGGCATGAATGAAACCGGAAAAATAACGTCCGTGATCAATGATGTCCTTGCGGGAGTAATGCTGCGGCAGGATCGCCCTGGCTTCTGCCGTAGAAACTTTGATGCCGGGATAAGCCATTACCCATAACCAATCATCAAATGCAGGCACTGTCTGGCAAAGAGGTTCATCCTGAGACAATATCAGCTGTAATCCCCCCAAATAGCAGGGAGCGACATTATCGTAGTGAACACCGCCAGAAATGCGTCCTTCTAATTCTCCCATCATGTCCAGCAATTGGTTGCGGCTAAAAGGACGGCCTTCATATTCATTCAAGGCCACCAAACTGGCGACCACAGAACAGGCACTGGAGCCTAATCCTGAACCAATCGGCATGTTTTTCTCTAATGTCATGGCAACGGTGAGCTCTTTTCCCAGCCGTTGACAAAAAAGCTGCCAGCATTGATAGACAATATTATGTTTTGGATCGGCAGGTAGTTTGCCGACAAATCGTCCTTTGTTATTCAGACTGAAACTTTCAGCTTTACTTACGGAGACACAATCTCCAAGCAACGAGCCATCAACGGGAGAAACCGCTGCGCCAAGCACATCAAATCCGACGCCAACGTTCCCGATAGAGGCAGGCGCATAAACCCTGACAACCATTAAACCCCCAATTTCCATGACAGAGTGCGTAATATATCAGCAAAAACCCCTGCTGCCGTCACATCATTCCCTGCACCATAACCACGCAACACCAGCGGTATGGGTTGATAATAACGGGTATAGAAAGCCAGTGCGTTTTCACCATTTTTGACTTTATAGAGTGGATCGTTGCCGTCAACAGCGACAATTTTCACCATACAACGGCTTTGTTCGATGATGCCAACATAACGTAAAACTTTTCCTTGTTCTGCTGCATCTGCCGCACGTTGACTGAATTCCTGATCCAACTGCGGTAAATGTTGCAGGAACTTGTCGACATTGCCACTGGAATCGAATGAAGCTGGCAATACGGGTTCAACATGGATATCTTCCAGCTCCATTTCATAACCTGCTTCACGGGCTAGAATCAGCAGCTTGCGGGCAACATCCATGCCGGAGAGATCATCTCGTGGGTCTGGCTCCGTAAAACCTTTCTCTTTCGCCAGCAGGGTGGCCTGTGAAAGCGTCATGCCTTCATCCAGCATACCGAAGATGTAGGAAAGAGAACCAGACAGAATGCCGTTGAATTGGACTAATTCATCGCCTGCATTGAGCAGATTCTGTAAGTTTTCAATAACAGGCAACCCGGCACCTACATTGGTGTCATACAGGAATTTACGCTTTGATTTTTCTGCGGCCTGACGAATTTGGCGGTAATAGTTCATCGACAGGGTATTGGCTTTTTTATTCGGTGTGACAATGTTAAAGCCGTCGCTGAGGAAGCTGACATATTGCTCTGCAATGGCTTGATTGGATGTACAGTCAACAATGACCGGATTCAGCAAATGGTACTCTTTTTCAAGGCGGATCAACCGACTCAGGCTAAAAGGTTCAGTTGCCTCTGAGAGTGCCTGTTGCCAATTATCCAGACAAATTCCTTGCATGTCGGTTAACAAAGCGCGGGAATTAGCGATACCACAAACCCGTAGTTCAATGTGTTTTTGCTTGAGCCATGCTTGCTGGCGGCGGATTTGTTCTATCAACGCATTTCCTACACCACCCACGCCGACAACGAAGACTTCAACCACTTGTGCGGTGTTGAACAGCATTTGGTGACAGAGCCGAACCGCAGTCGTTGCCGCATCATTCTCAATGACAGCGGAAATGGAACGCTCAGAAGATCCCTGTGCAATAGCGATAATGTTGATATTAGCGCGTGTCAATGCGGAGAAGAAACGGGCAGAAATACCCCGCTGAGTGCGCATGCCATCTCCAACCACAGAAATAATGGCAAGGTTATCCATTACGTCAATCGGATCAAGCACCCCATCTTTCAATTCCAGATAAAACTCTTCCGTTAATGCTTTTTGCGCCTTCTCCAGCTCTTTTTGCGGTACACAGAAACTGATGCTGTACTCCGACGAAGACTGCGTGATCAATACAACGGAAATACCTTTGCGAGACATAACGGAAAAGACCCGTGCTGCCATCCCGACCATGCCCTTCATACCGGGGCCGGAAACGTTGAACATTGCCATGTGGTTCAGATTGGTGATGCCCTTAATCGGCATGTTCCCGTCTTTTTGATCATCATCAATGCGTTCATTGCCAATGTCATTGCCAATGAAAGTACCCACCGCATCAGGATTGGCCGTATTTTTGATCAGGCAAGGAATTTGAAATTGGGCGATAGGCGCAATGGTGCGGGGATGAAGGACTTTAGCACCAAAATAAGAGAGTTCCATCGCTTCTTGGTATGACATGCTTTTCAGCAAGCGGGCATCAGCAACTGCTCTTGGGTCGCAAGTATAAACGCCATCTACGTCAGTCCAAATCTCGCAGCAGTCTGCCCGTAAACATGCCGCCAGCACTGCGGCTGAATAGTCAGAGCCGTTGCGTCCCAATACCACCAATTCACCGTTTTCATTGCCAGCGGTGAAACCTGCCATCAGGATAATATGGTCAGAAGGAATGTTAAGTTCCGCAATCCTCTTGGAAGACTCAAGAATATCAACGGTAGATTCAAGATAATGCCCATGTGCCAGGAGGTTTTTGACGGGATCAATCACAGTTACTTTATGACCACGGGCCTGTAATACCGCTTCCATAATGGCAATCGATAGTTTTTCGCCACAGCAGATCAGAGATGCGTTAATACTATCAGGGCACTGTCTCAACAAGGAAATGCCATGCAGGGCTTGTTTCAGATAGGCGAGTTCGCGTTCCACGACACCTTTCAGACGTTCATAAGCAAATCCTGCTTGTTGTTCTTTCAATCCCGACAGCAAATCGGCAAAAATTTGGGTAGCATCGCTAATATTGGAAACAATATCTTGCCCTGCGACCGTTTTTTCGATCATCGCCACGAGGTGGTTGGTAATCTTTGCCGGTGCAGAGAGCACCAGGGCAACTTGCCCAAGGAGTAACTCATTCTCGGCGATATTTGCAACACTCAGTACACGCTGGTGATTTGCAACTGAGGTGCCCCCAAATTTCAGTACTCGCATTAACATTCTTCTCCTTATTTTTGTCCAAAAAAAAAGCCCGTATCTTGTGGGATACGGGCTTATTATTGTTTTATGTGTATGCGTCAGCCCGCACCGCAACTCATGGTTCCGGTGGTAATCGTAGTGGTGGTTTTTGTAGTAACCATTTTTTTCGGGCTGTTATGGCGCATAGTTTCCTGTCTGTCTTTTAATTTGTCTGACCCCCTATTGGTTAAATTAAACTGTGGTCAATGTCAAATATTTTTTATGGCGAAAGCAGAAAAAAGCGTCATTTTCCGTACTGTAATTATTCAAAATATGACAAAAGGGACACACCATTATCTGGCAGGTTTGGTTATTTTCTAGCATTTAATTTCACAAAAAACATATTTTGTAATTGTTTTATCTTTATGATAAAAACATGCGTGTTTAGACGTTTGAGAGCTGAGTCAACCCTTTCTGCTATTCAGGTTTTCACGATAGCTGTTAACATATTTCATTCAAATTAATAACAAATGTTCTAAACTAAAATTAACAATTGCAATTAATGTTAACGTGCTACAATTGATTTTGATATGTATCAACAAAAGTTAGTTTTTTTAGAAGGCAAATGCATTACTAGCTGTTATATTGCTGTTAATAGACTAATATAGTGCCTTGTTTAAATCGGGTTTTTCGGGTATGTACCCTCCAAAAAAAGCAACGCTGGCTTTTAGCGTAAAACATATCAAAACATTTATTTTGGGCATGAGCTGGTTTTCTGTGAATCAGAACAAGATCAGCGTATTTTCTTTTAATAATAACAGCTTATGTCATACAGATTCTGTTTTTTAGCGATTTTAGGTAGCAACCATGCAAACCCCGCACATTTTGATTGTTGAAGACGAAATTGTCACACGCAATACCCTCAAAAGCATTTTTGAAGCTGAAGGGTATGTCGTTTATGAAGCCACTGACGGCTCAGAAATGCACAACATTCTGTCAGATAACGATATCAATTTAGTGATTATGGATATCAATCTGCCAGGTAAGAATGGGTTACTTCTTGCTCGTGAATTACGTGAGCAGGCAAATGTCGCGCTGATGTTCTTAACAGGCCGTGACAATGAAGTGGATAAAATTCTTGGCCTTGAGATCGGCGCTGATGATTATATCACCAAGCCATTTAACCCACGTGAATTAACCATTCGCGCCCGTAACTTGCTTTCTCGAACAATGAATCTGAACCATTATTCAGATGATGTGCGTCGTCAAATTGAAAGTTACAAGTTCAACGGATGGACGCTGGATATCAATAGTCGTTCTTTGGTTAGCCCAATGGGAGATCAGTACAAGCTGCCACGCAGTGAATTCCGTGCGATGCTTCATTTCTGTGAAAATCCAGGAAAAATTCAGACCCGTGCAGAATTGCTGAAAAAAATGACGGGCCGTGAACTGAAACCTCACGATCGTACCGTTGATGTCACTATCCGCCGTATTCGTAAACATTTCGAATCGATCTCAGATACCCCGGAAATTATTGCGACCATCCACGGTGAAGGTTATCGTTTCTGTGGTGATTTAGAAGACTAATCAATACCGCCATAGATGTTTTGCTGTATTTGTCAAAAAGCCCCGTATGTCTTATGGCATCAGGGCTTTTCTTTTTGGCTATTGCTTGCTTTATGGAGTACTTATTCTTTCCACGGCATGATCGGCACGGCGCTGATTGCATTCTTGGGAGAACCATCGATCACTTTGTCAGAGTAAGTTAAATAAATCAGTGTATTACGTGTAGGATCATAGAATCGCACAACCTGAAGTTTTTTAAATACTAAAGAAGTACGTTTCTGGAAGACAACTTGTCCTTTCTTGGGCGATTTTTTTATCTTCTCTGCCAATTCAATCGGGCCAACCTGTTGACAGGATATAGCTGCATCAGATGTATCTTCAGCCAATCCCAGACCTCCCTTAATTCCCCCTGTTTTAGCTCGGCTCAGATAACAGGTAACATTTTTAACATCAGGGTCATCAAAGGCCTCTATCACTATTTTGTTATCAGGGCCAAAAAGTTTGAACACGGTATCGACAGAACCGATCTCTTCAGCATGCAGAACTACAGGAGAAAAGAGTAAGGCGGCCGCTATCACTATTTTCTTCATTGTTACCATATTTAGTCCATTTGAATTAAATAAATGCAGTGAAAATATCTATCATTAACATATAATGTAAATCAATAGTTCTAATGTAATCATTTTCACCATGAATGCACTTGTAATAAAAAATCATGGCATTATAGCTGAATATGCACTCAAAACGAGCCGATTGTGGTTTTTTAATCCACCTCTATTGGCGCGTTTCTTTCTGAAAGGCTCTTAAAATAGAGCTAATTTTTAGAAATTCCCCATGGTTGCTGAGGCTAACAGGATATCCAGTCAATTGGTTGTCGATTTATTTTTTATTTAAGTTCATAGTGTTACTTAATCCATCAAGACAGTACTTGACATATCATCAGGTCTGCCATTAATTTATTCCAAGTCTAAACTTGTTTAATTTTGTTGGTGATTTATTTGAAACATAAATGTAACAACGATCGTGCCGAACAGAATATAGTTTAGTTGTTTATTATTTAGATTGCGATTTATTCTATTGAGTAATAATAAGTTTCGTAACTGATTTTCTAAGATAGAACGACTGCTATCACGATAAGACACAAGGGACGGCTTTCAATGTAAAAAGCCTGTATTCTGCCTGAACGGTAGGTAAGCCGTATCTTAAAAACATGTTGTTATCTTTGGGGAAATATAAGTATTGATTATAAATAAGACGACAGAATATATACATTCGGAAAAATATTTTGGTTTTCAGGCTAATAAGTAAGTTGTTTTACATTTATATGATTTTCTTTTTGTCTTAACGACTTAGGGAGATGTATGGATCAAACCAACATCATTCGGGATTTGCTGCATTGGGTAGACAATAACTTAGATCGTCCATTGTCCCTTGATAATGTTGCAGCGAAAGCGGGTTACTCCAAGTGGCATTTACAGCGTATGTTCAAGGAAGTGACTGGTCAGGCAATTGGCTCCTATATCCGCGCAAGACGATTGTCCAGAGCTGCTGTTGCATTACGTTTAACCAGCCGCCCTATTTTGGATATTGCTTTGCAATATCGCTTTGATTCTCAGCAAACTTTTACCAGAGCTTTCAAAAAGCAGTTCGATCGAACGCCAGCATCTTACCGCCGAAGCGACGAGTGGTATGCCAAGGGGATATGCCCACCTATTTTGCTGGATAATAAACCGTTGCCGGCACACAAATTCGTTACATTGGAAGATAAACTGCTTATTGGTACTGAGCATACCTGTAGCTATGTGCTTGAACAGTGGTCTGAAGCTTGCAAAAATATGCGTTATAACTTTTGGATTAACTATTTACAGAACGCTGAAGTATTACCACCCAGACTTTATGGGCTACACCATACTGCGCCTAGTGTTGAGCATGAGGAAGAACAGACAGTTTTCTATACCACTGCAATAGAGCCTGAATACGCTACCTTTGATACCAAGGGCAGTAGCCCGGTTATCCTGCCTGGCGGAGATTATATTTCGTTCAGTTATTTTGGTGATAAAGAGCAATTACAAGAGTTCCTCTTTACAATTTATGGCGTTTGTCTGCCTGTATTAAACATCACTCGCAGAAAGGGATACGATGTCGAGCGATATTACCTCACTAACCTTGAATGGAAAAATCTTGGGAATGAGTCTCAAAACCATATTGTGGAATTTGAGTATCTCATCCCAATTGAGCGTTAACCTTGTAATTCATCCAAGGCGGGCATATCCAGATGTGTAATATCGCCCGCCGTTTCAACAATCCAGCCTGAAGCAAGCCATGGGCTATCCTGATAATCTACCCGTGAGATAGAGCAGTTTCTTAACCTCAGGCGACGTTCTGAATTGGCCGGAAGGCCCAAAATTGAACAGACTAAACTAACAAGTGCTATGCCATGACTCACCAGTAAAGGGCGACTTCCTGCGGGCAGATTGAGGCAACTTTCCAATGCAGCTCGCATACGTACAGATAATTCATTCATCGATTCACCTTCTGGGATTCGCCCATTTGGTGTACCATCGACAAGACTTTTACGCCAGAATTCCTCTTCCGGTGTGAGGGAACTCAGTTCGCGATTTTCCAGCACTCCCATATGTAACTCGCGCAAACGCGGTTCCAATATAATGTCGCATCCACAGGCTTTAGCGATGATTTCTGCGGTTTGTCGTGTTCGACCAAGGTCACTGGTGATAACATGCGTAATGTTTTCTGATTTGACTCTCTGTGCGACCAGATGAGCCTGACGCCGACCAATTTCAGTCAAAGGACTGTCGGATTGTCCCTGAATACGACGAGCCACGTTCCATTCGGTTTCGCCATGACGAACAAGATAGACCTGTAACATAGTTATTTTCCGTTATACTGCATCATGAAATAATTCAAAGGATAATTTATTTATTATGTACCACGTTATTGCAGCAACAACTAACCCTGCGAAAATAAAAGCGATTAGCCTTGCATTCGATGATGTTTTTGGCCCAGGTACTTACCGTATAGAAGATGTCAATGTAGACAGCAGTGTACCTCAACAACCTATTGGCAATACTGAAACCCGCACAGGTGCCCGTCATCGAGTTATGGCCGCCCGTCAGGTTCGGCCTGAAGCTGACTTTTGGGTTGGGGTTGAAGCTGGAATTGAAGATGACATGACGTTTGCCTGGATGGTGGTTGAGCACAAACAAATTCGGGGAGAATCGCGTTCTGCCAGTCTGATGCTGCCTGAAAAAGTATTGGAAGGCATTCGTGAGGGACGCGAACTTGGCCACGAAATGGCTGGCGTAGCTGGCATCGATAATATCAAGCAGAAAGGTGGTGCAATTGGCTTTTTCACCAACGGTATTCTGACTCGCACCAGTGTGTATCATCAGGCTCTGATACTGGCTCTTGTACCTATCCATCATGAAATTTACAAAGAGTTAAATAACTAATCTTAACAGTACGTTATATTTAACGGGTACTGTTTCCAATAGCATAGTTTTTCCGGGAACGTGGCTTTTCCAAAAACATAGCTTTTCCAAGAAATAAGCTGTTTGGGGTCATGGCTGGATGACCCCGAATAACGTTTGTCCTGTTATCTTACACTGACTATTTTGATAACTTAATAGTGGTTATTTTAACAACTGCATTTCCAGCCACTCTTTAACATGGGCTGGCGCTGTTTTTAAGCTGTTGGAACCACGCGTAATGGTGGCAATACCAACACTGAGCTCGTCTTTTAGTTCACGCTGACTCATTTGCCCACGCATCAATTCCTGAATAATCCGAACCCGGGTTGATAAAGCTGTACGCTCATCGGGGGTCAATAATAGTTGTAAAATAGAATGTTGCAAATTTTGTTCAAATGCTGTTTGTAACAACCCCACAAAAGTGAGCCAGTCATCACCATCTTCCGGGGAAATAGCCGGATCAATCAAATGATTTTGTGCCATAATTCATTGCCATACTATTTAACTAGTACGGCAGCATATCATATTTGAATTGCTTCATAAATTAATAACGTTTTTGCCATTCAGAATCAGTCAGCACGTTCGACGTTTTTCCCATAAAATTATGATAAAACATATCGTAGGCAAGAACATTTTTGACATAAGAGCGTGTTTCAGAGAAAGGGATGCTCTCAATAAAGGCTATAGGATCAATGCGTCCGGAAGTATTAGCCAGCCAACGATCAACATTCGTCGGGCCGGCATTATAGGCGGCACTGGCAAGAATACGGTTATTGCCAAAACGCTGGTAAACCGAGTCCAAATAAGCGGTGCCAATTTTAATATTCATGACTGGATTCATTAACTGACGGCTGTTGGCATAGCCTTGAATTTTTTGACTCTTCACCGTATGTTCGGCGGTTTTTGGCATGATTTGCATTAATCCACTGGCTCCTTTAGAAGAACGCGCTTGTGGATTCCAGGCACTTTCCTGACGGGCAATTGCCATCGCATAACTTTGTGAAATATTTTTGTCTGACGTAAAGCTCGCAAATTCGTTTTGCCATGCCAGTGGGAAACGTTCTTCAAGATGATCCCACATTTTTCCCGTAATGGTGGCCTGCACACTCAGTCCCGGCCAATGCTGTTCAAACGCATAACGTGCTAATTGCTCCTGCTTCAAGCGATTTTGGGATGAAACCAAGCTAACCCATTCTGAACGAGCCAAATCATCCATGTTCCAATACAGTAATTCATGGATACGCTTAATTGCAGGCATATTGGCAATGGAAGCATCAGGTCTTTCTGATTTATTGATCATCAAGGGGTAGGGAATATGTAATTTCTGGGCAGCTACCATCGGATAAAAACCACGGTGCCCAGTCAGCTTGCGCAATATCGCACTTCCTTCTGCGTTCATTCCTTGGTTGAGCAGGATCATGGCACTCCAATATTGCCACTCATCTTGCTGCAAACTTGTTTTTGGCAGCAACAAAAGCCATTTCTCAAGTTCAGCATAATTATCATCTCGCAATGCCAAACGGGCACGTCGTTCAAGCAATTTATCAGATTGTGAGTTCTGAATGACCTCATCCCGCCATTTTGCCTGTTCTGGCGTGATATCTCCCATCAATTGCCAGGCTACGATATCTTTTAATTGTTGCCGCTCGGTATCATTCATTTTCTGTGCACGAACAAATGCAGGAATATTAACTCTGGCAAGCTCAGCATCTTTGCGGGCGAAACGCGAAAAGACAGTCATGACAACCGAACGGGTGAAATCTGTTGGTGTCACGGTTGTGGCAAATTGTTCAATCAATGCAGGATCTTGTTGCAGCTTGATCAAACGGGAACCTAATTCCTGATAATCTAATGGCAAGCGTTTGGCAAGATAGGTAACGAGAGCGGGGTTATTTGTTTTCATTGCCAATTCAATACGTTGCAAAATGAGATTTGCAGAGAGATATCCAGCTCGCTCCCAAACATCGAACAGCTTATTGCAATTGTCAGGCAATGAATTGCCATTCAGCCAAATCTTTTGGGCGCCAGTCCATGCAACTTGCTGGTGGCCTGTGGCCCATTGGGCAAAGTAATAATCGCAGCGTTCTGTAATCGAACTTGGGGGATTGGGGCTGAATGCTAAAATGCCGGCCCAGTCACCATTGTTGGCCAGTATATCAATAAATCTGGATGTCAGTGAACGTGCGGATGGCAGCGTCGGATTAGCATTAACAAAGTGCTGAACTTGCTGGGGAGTAGCGATTGCCAAATCTTGAGTTAACTGGCGATATTCAAGATAGGGATATAGTGGATAATCTTTCAGCGTTGGCATCAGGTGTGCAACCTCGGCCATATTTTTGGCATCCCATGCCTGTTTTATTTCTTGATAGCGTTGGCGCTGAGCATCCAGAGAGTCAGCATGTGCTGCTCCTGCAACAACAGAAACCATACTTACAGCTATTGTAAAATGCTGCCACTTACTCATTGCCACATACCCCTCTGGAAGACTACTATCAGTGCTCAAATGCACAATGCCTAAATGCATTGCCAAAATATAGTGTAATTATAATCATATTATTGGTGTGATTTATTACAACTGATGAATGCAAAAGGGAATGTTGGGTTAACCCTGATTAGGTAACAACACGATACGTAAAATTTAGGGTAAAATACGCTCTCCAAGCCGCATAAGCGCAAATGAATCTCAAAATTTCCTGATTAATTAAAAGGTAAAATACATTGGCTCAATATGTTTATAGTATGCACCGGGTTGGTAAGATTGTTCCCCCGAAAAGGCATATTCTGAAAAATATCTCTCTAAGTTTTTTCCCTGGAGCAAAAATTGGTGTTCTTGGCCTTAATGGTGCGGGTAAGTCAACTTTGCTGCGCATTATGGCAGGTATTGATAAAGATATTGAGGGCGAAGCTCGCCCACAACCTGGTATTAAAATTGGGTATTTGCCGCAGGAACCTAAGCTCAATCTTGAGCATACTGTGCGTGAAGCAGTGGAAGAAGCCGTCAGCGAAGTTAAAAATGCACTAACACGCCTTGATGAAGTTTATGCCGCTTACGCTGATCCTGATGCGAATTTCGATAAGCTGGCAAAAGAGCAAGGTGAGCTGGAAGCGATTATCCAATCTCATGACGGACACAACTTGGATAACCAACTTGAGCGAGCGGCTGATGCTCTGCGTTTGCCTGCATGGGATGCCAAAATTGAACATCTGTCCGGGGGAGAACGCCGTCGTGTAGCTATCTGCCGCCTGCTGCTGGAAAAACCAGACATGCTGCTGCTCGATGAACCCACTAACCACCTTGATGCTGAATCTGTCGCGTGGCTGGAGCGCTTCCTGCATGATTATGAAGGCACAGTGGTTGCGATTACCCACGACCGTTACTTCCTTGATAACGTTGCTGGCTGGATCTTGGAACTTGACCGTGGTGAAGGTATTCCATGGGAAGGTAACTACTCTTCGTGGCTGGAGCAAAAAGATGCGCGTCTGGCACAGGAAGCCGCTTCAGAAGCAGCTCGCCGTAAATCCATTGAGAAAGAACTTGAATGGGTTCGCCAAAATCCGAAAGGGCGTCAGGCAAAAGGCAAGGCACGTCTGGCTCGCTTTGAAGAACTTAATAACGTTGAATACCAGAAACGTAATGAAACCAGTGAGCTGTTCATTCCACCCGGCCCACGTTTGGGTGACAAAGTGCTGGAAGTTGCCGATCTAACGAAGTCTTATGGTGATCGCGTTCTGATCGATAACTTAAGTTTCTCCCTGCCGAAAGGGGCGATTGTTGGGATCATCGGCCCGAACGGTGCGGGTAAGTCAACATTGTTCCGTATGTTGTCTGGTCAGGAACAGCCTGATTCTGGCTCAATTACACTGGGTGAAACCGTTAAATTGGCTTCTGTTGATCAGTTCCGTGACAGCATGGATGACAGCAAAACCGTTTGGGAAGAAGTTTCTGGCGGTCAGGACATCATGCGTATCGGCAACTTTGAAATTCCAAGCCGTGCGTATGTTGGGCGCTTTAACTTCAAAGGGGTAGATCAGGGCAAACGCGTAGGTGAATTGTCTGGTGGTGAGCGTGGTCGTCTGCATTTATCCAAACTGCTACAAGTTGGCGGTAACATGTTACTGCTGGACGAACCAACCAACGATTTGGATATTGAAACGCTGCGCGCGTTGGAAAACGCCTTGTTGGAATTTCCGGGCTGTGCAATGGTTATTTCCCATGACCGTTGGTTCCTTGACCGTATCGCGACGCACATCATTGACTATCAGGATGAAGGTAAGGTGTCCTTCTTTGAAGGAAACTTCAGCGAATACGAAGATTACAAGAAGCGGACTCTGGGAGCTGAAGCGCTGGAGCCTCACCGCATTAAGTATAAGAAGATCAGCAAATAAGTTTGATAGAAAAAAGGACCTGATATCAGGTCCTTTTTTACTAATCATGACACGTTTGATAACTACTGCACTAAAACACGTTGATCCAGTATAGACTCATACGTTTTAATGGCTTTTCCACTTGCTAACGTGATAATGCTATCTGCATGTCGTATCAAGCGGCTATCCTGTGAAGCGATGACAACCGTGCCTTTCTGTTCATGTGCAATAAACTTAAAGATGTTAATGAACGTCTGAAATGCTTGATGATCTAGATTACGTGTCGGATCATCGGCAAATAAATATTCAGGTCTTCTGACGATGGCTTTTGCCATTGCAGCCAGTTGTTTCTCATTTTCAGACAGTTCCCCTGGGTAATAACGGCTTTTATCGCCTAATTTCACAATATCCAACGATTTTTGTGCGATTTTTTCTGCTTGCTCGCGGGAAAGCGATAATTCATAAGAAGTTGATAATAACAAGTTATCTAACAATGTGAGTTCACTGAATAAATTGAAGTCTTGGAAAATGAATCCACTGTTTTCAGCATGAAATTTGCCTAATTCTATATCATTCATTAGTTTCAGCTTGTTATTATTAATTAATACATCTCCTTGATCTGGTTGTAACATACCCGAGGTAATCGACAATATTGTACGGTTGGTCGATGCTCTCGGCCCTGTTATCAAAGTAATTTCACCTGGTATAATAGAAAATGTGATATCTGAAATCATTTCATGATTAACTGTAGTATCAGTTAAACCATATGAAATATTGATAACCTCAATCGATTTAAATTGATTTAAGTTCATATTCTCAACACAATTAGGTTAAAAGATTAAAGCTTTTTCCTTAACATATGCTGTCTAAGTTTCTTCGCAATAACACTAATGTCCGTCTGGTATTGTGCGAATAAAAATAGTCTATATGTGAAACATCTTCACTACGGATATGCTCATCTTATGTCAATTATTATTTACAATGACTATCTAATAAATGAGATATTTCTTAGTCTTAGAATAAAAAAATCAAGAATGTTAATTAATTATGCTTAAAAACAAAAACCAAACTAAATAAAAATAGCATAAATTCTTCTGTCTTTATTCCATTTTGATAATAAGGAAAAAATTCATTTCATATTTCATTAATACTTTAATGTTATCTTGGTATTACCTCCATTATTGTTTAAAACACCTAGAATATTTGTGGGATTATTACTGCCTACTAACTTTTATATAAATA
>NZ_LFCV01000129.1 GCF_001037465.1 Xenorhabdus khoisanae | reverse complement strand
TTAGTATTCTTTACATCGAAACAAATGTTTCCCAGTGAATTGCTACCCGTCTATAAACGCCATAGGCTGGGATGAACGAAGTAATATATATTGCTGTGTGTAGTCTTTGCCTGTCAGCCCATGATAGGCTTTTTTTTTGGGATTTTTCCAGTTTTTCTTCTATTAATTAATCATCATCACTAAAAAAGATCATGTTACATAGAATATAAAAGCCTGCGAATATTCTGACAGGCTTTTAAATTCAGGCCTGAATTATATTCAGCTAGTTACTTTTAGCCAAAGAAATCCAAGTTTTCACTACCGTATCTGGATTAAGCGATAAACTGTCAATTCCCTCTTTCATTAACCATGCTGCAAAATCTTCATGATCCGAAGGGCCTTGTCCACATATACCGACATATTTCCCCTGACGCTTCGCCGCTTGAATTGCCATAGAAAGTAATTGTTTTACGGCATCATTACGTTCATCGAATAATTCAGATACTACACCAGAGTCGCGATCTAACCCCAGGGCCAACTGAGTCATGTCATTTGAACCAATTGAAAAACCGTCAAAATACTCAAGGAACTGGTCTGCCAATAACGCATTTGATGGAATTTCACACATCATAATGACTTTCAAACTATTTTCACCACGCTTCAGACCTTGAGATGCCAATTCAGCTACCACAGCTTCAGCCTGAGTCACTGTACGTACAAATGGGATCATGACTTCAACGTTAGTTAGCCCCATAACATTGCGCACCCGCTTGACCGCCTCACATTCCAGAGCGAAGCATTGGCGGAAGTTGTCAGAAATATAACGCCCTGCACCACGGAAACCCAACATCGGGTTTTCTTCATGCGGCTCGTACATATCTCCGCCGACCAAGTTCGCATATTCATTGGACTTAAAATCTGACAAACGAACAATCACACGTTTCGGCCAGAATGCTGCGGCTAATGTTGCAATGCCTTCAGTTAATCGCCCCACATAAAATTCAACTGGGTCATCATATCCCAGCATTAACGTTTTAATCTGCTCTTGCAATTCAGGTGACTGCCGGGAGAATTCAAGTAACGCACGAGGATGCACACCAATCATTCGGTTAATGATAAATTCCAAACGCGCCAGACCAACCCCTTCATTCGGCAAACAAGCGAAATCAAATGCACGATCAGGGTTGCCGACATTCATCATGATCTTAACATCTAATTCCGGTAGTTCATCAACCTGAGAACTCTGAACGCTGAAATCCAATTTATTCTGATAAACAAAACCAGTATCACCTTCCGAACAAGAAACCGTTACTTGCTGGCCTTCTTTCAGGCGTTCGGTCGCATCTCCGCAACCTACAACAGCGGGGATCCCCAACTCACGGGCAATAATGGCAGCATGGCAAGTACGCCCGCCACGATTAGTGACAATGGCCGCCGCTTTTTTCATAATGGGTTCCCAATCTGGATCGGTCATGTCCGTTACCAGCACATCCCCCGCTTGAATGCGATCCATTTCACCAAGATTATGAATAACCTTGACAGTGCCAACACCAATACGGTGACCAATAGCCCTGCCTTCCACCAGCACATTACCCAGTTCATTGAGCTGGTAACGTTCCATCACCTGTTGATTTGAACGAACAGTTTCAGGACGCGCCTGCACAATATATAACTTGCCATTGTGTCCATCTTTTGCCCATTCGATATCCATCGGGCGTCCATAATGTTTTTCAATCAATAGAGCCTGTCTTGCCAGCGCTTCTACTTCACTATCAGACAAAGAGAAGCGATTGCTTAACTCGTTTGATACATCTTCCGTACGTACCTGTTTTCCATGCTCTTTACTATCGGCATAAACCATGCGAATTTTTTTAGAGCCAAGATTACGGCGCACTATTGCGGGACGATTATTTTCCAAAGTAGGTTTATGGACATAAAACTCATCAGGATTCACTGCACCCTGTACAACCATCTCACCAAGACCATAAGCCGATGTAATGAACACAACCTGATCAAAACCTGATTCAGTATCAATTGTGAACATCACGCCAGATGATGCCAGATCAGAACGTACCATCCGCTGTACGCCCGCAGAGAGCGCAACACCACGGTGATCATATCCCTGATGGACGCGATAAGAGATAGCCCGATCATTGAAAAGTGATGCAAAAACATGTTTGATGGCAACCATCACAGCATCAATGCCTTGCACGTTCAAGAAAGTTTCTTGCTGTCCAGCAAAAGAAGCATCCGGCATATCTTCAGCGGTTGCGGAAGAACGCACGGCGAAAGATGCATCAGGTTCGCCTTCAGACAATTGCAGATAAGCATCACGGATATCTTTTTCAAGTTGAGCCGTAAATGGCGTATCAATCACCCATTGACGAATCTGTGCGCCAGTCTTGGCCAGTTGATTGACATCATCAACATTGGTTTCATCCAGCAATTGATAAATGCGCTGGTTCACACCACTTTGTTCCAGAAAATCATTAAATGCCTGTGCAGTCGTTGCAAAACCATTAGGAACAGATACGCCAAGTTCTGCCAGATTGGTAATCATCTCGCCAAGAGAGGCGTTTTTACCACCGACCCGATTAACGTCATTCATGCCTAATTGGTTATACCAGAGTACATTGCTTGGGGTGAGGCCACTATTGGACATTAGAAACTATCCTTTTTTACATTCTCGAAGTACAAATCGGAAAAATTAAGGCTGCTCTTCACAGCAGGAAATAGCCTAGCACATTGTTTTGTCATATATGGAAAGGTGAATCGATCAACCCAACAATATTATTTTTTTACAGGTATAATCAGAAAACGTGGTTGTATTGATAATGCTTGATAAAAACGATTCAGCTAAACAACTTAATAAAGTCCGATAACTAACAATAGCAATCTAACAATAAAAGAAAGAAACAATGATAGAAACTTACCTCCCCCAAGCATCAGAAAATGAAGAATCGGAACGCAGCGTATTTTTTATTTCGGATGGGACAGCAATTACCGCAGAAGTATTAGGCCATGCCGTCTTATCTCAATTTCCAATTACTATTACCTCCTATACCCTACCTTTCGTGACGAGCAAAAATCGGGCCGAAGAAATCAGAGATCAAATAAATGCGATATATCAGCAAACGCAAATCAGGCCATTGGTTTTTTATTCCATCATTTCAGATGAAGTAAAAAGCATTATTACCCGTAGCGATGGGTTTTGTCAGGATATTGTCCAGACACTGGTTGCACCATTACAACAAGAAATAGGTATAGCTCCAAAACCAGAATTACATCGGACCCATGGATTATCCAAAAAAAATCTGAGTCAATATGATGCCCGTATTGCAGCGGTTGATTATGCTCTTGCTCATGATGATGGCGTTTCATTACGCAACCTTGATCAAGCCCAAGTGATCATTCTCGGCGTATCCCGTTGTGGGAAAACACCGACCAGCCTCTATCTTGCCATGCAATTTGGTATTCAGGCCGCAAACTATCCTTTCACTGCGGATGATATGGATAACTTACAGTTACCCCCTGATTTAAAATCCTTTCAGCATAAATTGTTCGGCCTGACTATCAGCCCAGAAAGGCTTGCAGCCATTCGAGAAGAACGAAGAGAAAATAGCCGTTATGCTTCATTACGCCAATGCCGCGTAGAAATTGCTGAAGTTGAAGCACTATTTCGTAAAAACAAGATTAATTATTTGAATACCACCAATTATTCTGTCGAAGAAATTTCAACCAAGATTATTGATAGTATGGGATTGAAACGCCGTATGTTCTGATTCCGATACCCGCATGTTTCACAATATTTATTCACGGCACTTTCTCGCTCAAATAACATTATTGTCTGTTGAATTTGCTGAAAGTTGAGTTATTGTGATTTCTGTCATTCCAGACACTGTCTCAATATGAAGGAAAATTCGAGAAAGTATATGTACAAAACAGATGAGTTAAGAACCCGCCGTATTGACAGCCTTATCACACCTAAAGCGCTTGCCGAACGATACCCTATATCAGAAAAGACGTTGCAAAATGTGACATTGTCACGAAAACGTATCGAGTCCATTCTGACAGGAGATGATCAGCGTTTACTGGTCATCATTGGCCCCTGCTCCATCCATGATGTTGATGCAGCTCTTGATTATGCCTCCCGCTTACGCACATTGCGTGAAAAATACCAGCACAGTCTGGAAATTGTAATGCGAACCTATTTCGAAAAACCGAGAACAGTCATTGGTTGGAAAGGTTTAATTTCAGATCCGATGCTAGATGGTTCCTATCAGGTCAATGAAGGGATTTCACTTGCCCGTAAGCTATTAATTGATATCAATGAATTGGGTGTTCCCGCCGCCACAGAATTTTTGGACATGGTGACGGGTCAATACATCTCCGATTTAATTAGCTGGGGAGCTATTGGCGCCAGAACCACAGAAAGCCAAATCCACAGAGAAATGGCTTCTGCCCTGTCATGTCCGGTTGGTTTTAAAAATGGGACAGATGGCAATACACTTATTGCCATTGATGCCATTCGTGCAGCACGGGCCAGACATACGTTCCTGTCTCCTGACAAAAATGGTCAAATGACTATTTATCAAACCAGTGGAAACCCCTATGGGCACATTATTATGCGTGGCGGAAAAAAACCGAATTATAGTGCGGAAGATATTGCAGCAACCTGCCATAAATTACGTGAATTTAACTTACCCGAACGTTTGATTGTGGATTGCAGCCACGCTAATTGTCATAAAATCCATCGCCGTCAATTAGATGTCGCAAAAAATATTGGAGAACAGATTCAAGCTGGTTCAACTGCCATTGCCGGCATCATGGCTGAAAGCTTTTTGGTGGAAGGTACACAAAAAGTGGTTCAGGGGGAACCGTTGACCTACGGACAATCCATTACCGATCCATGCCTTGGCTGGCAGGATACCGAACAATTTATCAGTATCCTTGCCAATGCCGTTGAAAATTGTTCCTGAATACTTTCCCTATTCTGGCTCCTGTTTGTTACTGCCGGAGCCAGATAAATCCATAAAAAATGATAAAAATCAACTAATTAACCATTTAACATAGGTATAAAAAAAATAACTTGAAGTTAACCTCTATTGAAACGATAATTATTCTCAATATTAGAATAATTATTGTTCAAATTTGGTTATGGAAAAATTAGCGTATCGCCAACATTGCTACACTAACCTCCTGCAACAGCAGATTCTTCCTGATCTATCCAACGATTCTGTAAAGCGCGATTGTACCGATGACCAACCACCATCGGAAAAATTGTATGCCATGAAAATTTACAAAAAAAACAGATTACCTCAACATATTCGACCAAATGCAGCAAATTTATTCTGACATAGCAAAATTTTTAGCAAGATCACCTTTTAAATATCAGCAAGGTAGCGTTCTTTCGTTTTAATTTATAAAACGCTATTTAAGCACGGAGATTGACCTGCATGACCCTAATTAAATCGCCCAGCCTAAGATTGTCTGCATTAACTGTAGCTATCTTCGCAAATTTATCTTCAGCGAATGCAGCGACAGTAGTTTCTGAAAAAAACAAATCATCCAAAGACACTTTAACTGTTTACGCCACAGGTAATCAGCGTGACAGTTTTGAGGCTCCGATGATGGTTACGGTCATTGATGGTAATTCAGCCAGTAGCAAAGTTGCAGGCAATGCAAATGATTTACTGAACAAAATTCCGGGAATTGAAATTACTGGCTCCGGACGCGCCAATGGACAAGATATCAATATGAGAGGTTACTCTCAGAAAGGTGTTCTCACCCTTGTGGACGGTATCCGACAAGGAACCGATACCGGGCATCTTAATGGCGTATTCCTTGATCCGGCACTGATTAAGCAAGTCGAAATCGTTCGTGGCCCATCGGCTCTATTATATGGTAGTGGTGCTCTCGGTGGTGTTATTGCCTACCAAACAGTAGATGCAGCTGATTTATTAGAAGAAGGTAAAAACACAGGTTTTCGCGTTTTTAACCGCGCAGGCACAGGGGATCACAGTCTGGGATTTGGTGGTACCGCATTTGGTAAAACAGAACAACTCGATGGATTATTGGCATTTGGTACCCGCGATGTAGGCAATATCCGCTACGGAGATGGCACGCAAGGCCGTAACGATGAAACCATTGGTAATATTCTGGCAAAAGGCTCCTGGAAAATAACTGACAGCCAGACACTCAGCGGTGACTTACGTTATTACCGTAATGAAGCACATGAGCCCAAAAATCCACAAGAACCTAACGATCATAGTAGAAACCAAAAGGTAGACCGCACCACAGCACAACGTGATGCACATCTGACTTATCAACTGAATCCATCAGACTACAACTGGTTAAACACCAGAGCGGATATTTATTATTCCGATGTAAATATTAATACCAAAAATAAAGACAAAAGTTTTGAAGGCCGCAAACAAGCAACTTACGGTATAAAACTTGAAAACCGCTCCCATTTGCCAAACACTGCTTTTGCAGCGCATCAATTTACCTATGGTGGCGAAATCTATAAGCAAAGACAAAAGCCAAGCAGTGATATTGTTGTAGGTTTTCCCAATGCCAATATTCGTTTTGCATCCGGCTGGATTCAGGACGAAATGACTTTACGGGAGTTACCTGTTTCGTTTATTGCGGGTACGCGTTATGACAATTATAAGTCTTCAAATAACAAATATGACGATATCAGTGCCGACAAATGGTCATCAAAAGGTGCCATTAGCATTACTCCAGCCGATTGGCTGATGATGTTTGCTTCCTATTCTCAGGCATTCCGTGCGCCAAGTATGGGCGAAATGTATAACGATTCCCGACATTTTGTTAAAAACTACTGGATACCCTCCCCAAATCTACGTCCTGAAAGTAATCAAACTCTGGAATATGGTTTCGGGCTTCGTTTCGATGAGCTGTTTACCGATAGTGATGGTCTGAAATTTAAGGCCAGCTATTTTGATACGAAAGCGAAAGACTACATCTCGTTTACTATTGGAGAAGGCGCTTCGAAATCAATTATGGATGGCTTTACGAAATCAATTAATATCCCAAAATCTAAAATCTGGGGTTGGGATGTTTCCATGACATATGATTCTGATTGGTTCTCCTGGAATCTCGCTTACAACCGTACAACAGGCAAAAATGAAGAAACCGGAGCATCCATAGGTACCCTAAACCCTGACAACCTAACCAGCACATTAGACATTCCACTATCTAATACAGGTTTTTCCATCGGTTGGATCGGTAAGTTTGCCCAACATACCCAATTCAAAGGTGTATATGGCACGAATAAAGATGAATACGGTCAGAAAATTTCTCAACACGCAGGCTATGGCGTCAATGATTTCTATGTCAGCTATCACGGTGATGGCACATTAAAAGGGCTAACGACTTCTGTCGTACTGGGTAATGCTTTCGATAAAGCTTATTACTCATCTTTGGGTACACCACAAACGGGTCGCAATGCCAAACTGTTCGTCAGTTACCAATGGTAAATAGTAATAGACCATGCCATTAATTTTTAAAATGAAATGTATTTTTAACGCCATTTTTTAAGGAGTCAGCAACTGTGAATCAATCACTTTATGAACGTTACCAACAAGCCAAAGCAGATAACAAAGCTAAATATGCACGTGACCTCGCGGCTTACCTCAATGTCAGCGAAGGAGAGTTATTGCAGAGCCGTGTCGGTATTGACGCAAAACGTTTGAATATTGATGCTCCAACCTTACTTCAGGAACTGGCGACAGTTGGCGAAACCAAGGCAATTACCCGTAATGACTTCGCCGTTCATGAGCATATTGGTCGTTACGAAAATACCAAATTCAGCCCACACGTTGGTTTGATCCTCAACCCACGTGAACTTGACCTGCGTTTGTTCTTCGAACACTGGAATAGTATTTTCTCTTTGGTTGAGCCTGCCAAGAATGGTATGCGTCACAGCATTCAATTCTTTGATCGCCAAGGTGACGCATTGCATAAGGTCTATACCACCAGTAATACTGATATGGCTGCGTGGGATGCTTTGATCGAAAAATATCAGTCCAATGAAAATCCGGCGCTGGAGATTCAGCCAGAAAAAGCACCTGAACATGCAGAAGTCACTGAGCAATTACGTGCACAATTAGATGAAGAATGGCGAGCGATGACTGATGTTCATCAATTCTTCATCATGATGAAACGCCATAATCTGAACCGCCAGCAAATTTTCAATGCAGTCAGTGATGATTTGGCATATCGCGTTGATAATTCAGCATTAAACCAGATTGTTGAAATTGCCTATAACGATCAGAACGAAATCATGATCTTTGTCGGAAACCGTGGCTGTGTTCAGATTTTTACCGGCAAACTGGAGCGTTTGGTGCCTTATCAGGAAGAAAATTCCTCTCAAAAATGGCTCAATATTTTCAACCATAATTTCACTCTGCACCTGATTGAAAGTGCCATTGCTGAAAGCTGGGTTACCCGTAAACCAACAGATAATGGTTTTGTCACCAGCCTTGAGTTATTTGATGCCACTGGAAATCAAATCGCACAGTTGTACGGTCAACGCACCGAAGGTACCCCAGAGCAAGCTAAATGGCGTGAACAAATTGCTGTTCTGCCTAAACTGCAACCAGAACAGGAAACTTATGTAGCATGAAAAAGTGGCTTCTAACATTTATGCTTGCCATCTCCTTCAATGTGTTCTCTGCTGAGCGCATTGTTACAATTGGTGGCGATGTGTCTGAAATTGTTTTTGCACTTGGCGAAGGAAAGCATGTTGTCGCAAGGGACAGTACCAGCCAAAATCCCAAAGCATTACTCTCTCTACCCGATGTAGGGTATATGAGGATGCTGAATTCAGAAGGGATTTTGTCTATGCGCCCATCATTGGTGATCGCCAGTGAATCGGCTCAACCATCTCTGGCACTCAAGCAAGTCGAAGATTCCGGTGTAAAAGTTATTAAAGTGACCAGCGAAACCTCGTTAGAAGCCGTTCCTGAAAAAATCATGACCGTCGCTAAGGCGGTCAATCAGGAAAAACACGGTGAAGCATTGATTGCCCAATACCGGCAACAATTAGCAAACATCGCCACATCAGATATTCCCACTAAAGTCATTTTTGTCATGAGTCACGGTGGCATTATGCCAATGGCTGCCGGTCAAAAAACCGCTGCAGATCAGATCATTCGAGCAATTGGTGCAAAGAATGCAATGCAAGGAATTCAAGGATATCGTCCTCTGTCTCAAGAAGGTGTTATCGCCAGCAAGCCAGATTTGTTACTGATCAGCACAGAAGGATTGAAGACTTTAGGCGGTATGGATAAAGTTTGGCAGCTTCCCGGGTTAAATTTCACACCAGCAGGTAAGAAAAAACAGATCGTTGTTGTTGATGAAATGGGCCTGCTTGGATTTGGTCTGCAAACTCCTGCCGTGATGAAACAAGTCCGTGAAGCTGCGGAGAAAGTGCAATGAGTCGTTCTCAATCCCCTAGTCTTGGTTTGATGATACTGGGTTTATTGTTATTTTTTCTAGCAATCAGCTCAGCCAATATGGGGGCATTGCCACTTTCTTTTAAAACCCTGTGGGAATCCTCTTTGGAGGACCCACAGTGGCAAATTTGGCTGAATATTCGGTTGCCACGTATTCTATTGGCAATTCTTGTCGGATGTGCATTGGCTGTGTCTGGTGCCGTAATGCAGGGGTTATTCCGCAACCCTCTGGCAGACCCCGGGTTATTAGGGATCAGTAGTGGAGCAGCACTTACAGTAGCAATGGCTATCGTCCTGCCTTTCTCTTTACCAGTCAGTATTGCGCTATACGGCCATATTATTGCGGCTTTTGCCGGCAGCTTATTGGTATCCTCCCTGATATTCTCTCTTAATAAATATAGCCACGGTAACCTATCAAAGCTGCTACTCGCAGGTATCGCTATTAATGCACTGTGCATGGCATTTATTGGTGTATTAAGTTATATCAGTAACGATCAACAATTGCGCCAGTTTTCCATTTGGATGATGGGTTCGTTGAGCCAAATTCAATGGCCAACGCTGATAATTGCCGCATCCTTCATTATTCCGGTTTGTATACTGACATTCAGCCAGTCACGAAAGTTAAATTTGCTTCAATTGGGCGATGAGGAAGCGCATTATTTAGGCATCAATGTCCAGCGTACTAAATATCAATTATTGTTACTGAGTGCGTTGTTGATCGGATGTTCAGTTGCACTGACAGGTGTCATTGGTTTTATCGGTTTGGTTATTCCACACCTTGCCAGAATGCGGTTTGGTGGCGATCATACTTGGTTGCTGCCAATATCAGCTCTGGGCGGGGCATGCCTTTTGTTAACCGCCGATACACTGGCCAGAACATTAGTTTCTCCCGCCGAAATGCCAGTAGGATTGATAACGGGTTTGATTGGTGCTCCCTATTTCTTATGGCTGATTCTTAAGTCATCAGGAGGCCGTTTATAATGGAGCCGATCATGTCAGATAACTTGCTTGAAGCTAAAAATTTAAATTATTTCATCGGCCAGCACCAGATAATCAGGGATGTTTCACTTTCCATTCGTTCTGGGGAAGTTGTTGCGATTATTGGTCCAAATGGGGCAGGAAAATCAACACTGTTACGATTATTAACTGGCTATATTCCTCCAAGCTCAGGAGAATGCCTGTTGAAAGGCGTTCCCATTTCCCGCTGGCCAACTCAGCCACTCGCACGCATTCGCGCAGTAATGCGACAATATAGTTCCCTTTCCTTTCCTTTCAGTGTGGAAGAAGTCATTGCAATGGGTCGTGTTCCCCATGAAAATGCCCACAACAAAATCGCCATTGATGAAGCTATTACACTGACCGAATGCGAAGAACTGAGAAAAAGAAATTACCAACAACTTTCCGGTGGAGAACAACAACGGGTTCAGCTAGCGAGAGTTTTGGCCCAACTTTGGCATCCAAAACCGACAGAATCTTGTCTCTTTTTGGATGAACCCACTTCAGCACTGGATCTTTATCATCAGCAACATACACTACGGCTCGTTCACCGCCTGACACGCCAGCAACCTGTTGCCGTCTGCTGTGTGCTGCATGATTTGAACTTGGCTGCACTCTATGCTGACAAAATTATTCTTTTACACAAAGGAAAATTAGTCGCATCCGGCACTCCACACGATGTACTGCGGGACGATATTCTCAAGCAATGGTATCAGGCTGATTTAGGTGTTACCCAACATCCTGAAACTCATCAACCACAGATCTATCTCAGGCAGTAAAAAGAGTGATTATGCTTTCTCAAATAAAGTAGAAGCAGAGAAATTAAAAAATGAAAAATCACACAATTATGTACAAATAAAAAGCATCTGAAACATTGGATACGTGATGACGGGTATAAAAAGAAACAAATAACATATAACGGTTATTAAACCTAAATCGCACGTTTTGCGTATACGACAAAAAAGAAATTCTTAAAATGACACGCGCAATAACATAAATAATTATTTATATATCGGTATCTTTTTCGCAAAAACCCCACATACGTGGGAGGTAAACATGTTAGAAAATGTTATCAACGATATTGTCAGATGGTTAGAAAGCCAACTTCAACGGACAGAAGGTATAAAGATAGATGCTATTGCCCATAAAAGTGGCTATTCAAAATGGCATTTACAACGAATTTTTAAGGAATTAAAAGGCTGTACACTAGGCCAGTACGTACGTCGACGCCGTCTTCATGAAGCAGCCAGATCTTTGCGTGAAGATAATTTGCCGATTCTTGATATTGCTCTGCAATATGGTTTTAGTTCTCAGGCTACATTTACCCGGATATTTAAAAAACATTTTAACACTACACCGGCTAAGTTCAGGGAAAGCGGGCAACTACCTGAATTTAAGACTTTCTTACATTGTGAAGAATAAAATTTATAATAAGTGTCACCCTTTAGGGTCAACTTCCCTGTAGTTGACCCTTTTTTTCACATTTCGCTAAATTTTCAGATTATTTCAATTCATTGATGAGCCAATGATACGATTGCTGTAACTCTGTATCCAAAGAGGGATATAGCTCGCTAATTTGTTGAATGACTCGTCCAACCGCCTCTGGTTGGTACAATACCCCAATTAACTTTTCAGCCAGTAATTCAAACGGAGCAGGTTCAAGACTGTCGGTAAACATCTGGCAACGGCTGATCACACCATGCTCAACATCAACATGCAGCTCAATTCCTCCCCAACGGAACCGTGTATCTAATGTGTGACTGAACGCCGGAGCCTGACCAAAATTCCATTCCCAACTACTCTGCTTAGCAAAAATATCACTAATACCCGGTAAATCAGGTAAAACCTGCGGTGAAATAATTTCCGCCTTAACTGTTTCGCCAAAATGGTCAAAAAATGCCTCAATAATGCCCTTACAAATCTTTTCATGTGTAATATCGGGCAATAATTCAGATAAGTTTGTTACTCTGGAACGAACCGACGTAATACCTTTCGCCTGTAATTTTTTAGGATCGGGATTAAGGTAATCGGCCAGACGATCCAAATCTGCGTTAATCAATAAAGTTCCGTGATGAAATCCCCGATCTTTAGTTTCCCGATACGCAGAACCAGAGATTTTACGTTCTCCTTCAGGGGAAAGTAAAACCAGGTCATTGCGACCAGAAGCTGTCGCATGAATCCCTGATTTTTTCAGCCCTTCAAGGATGATTTGCGTGGAAACAGTTTTGTTATATTCAGGTTTACCTGCCATAAAAGTGAAACACGTATTACCTAAATCGTGGAAAACTGCCCCACCGCCACTGCTACGTCGGGCCAGTTTAATGCCATCTTGTTCCATTCTTCGGGTATTACACTCTTTCCAAGGATTTTGCGCACGCCCAACTACGACAGTATTATCATTACGCCATAAGAAAAGAACACGCTGATTTGGCGGCATCTGTCGAAAAATACATTCTTCAACAGCAAGATTAAACCAAGGATCGTGAGAGTCTGACAATAACAGACGTAATGTGGACATTTTTGGCTCCGGCAAAGGAAAACAGAACATTAAGATATCATAAAGCGTTGCCGGAAAAATGGGATGAAAGTGGGATCACATCCTGCGAGCCTGCCAGAAAACACGGCGCCAATACACATTATCAAGCGAGGAACGGATTACCCCTTTGCTGGTAGATGCGTGAATAAATTCATTGTTAGTATCATAAATACCGACATGTAAGCCACTCTCACCACTGCCTGTCTTGAAAAAGACCAAGTCCCCCGGCATCAAATCATCTTTGCTAATCTTTGTGCCTAGTCTGGTTTGTTCACTCGTTGTACGGGGAAGCCGGATATTAAAACGATCATAAAAAGTACGATAGACAAAACCAGAACAATCAACACCATGTCTATCCATGCCACCGTAACGGTATGGTGTACTATGCCATTGTTCAAGTTGATCTCTTAGCTGGGCTATGACCATTATCGGATCAGAAAGGGCAACTCTCAACGGAGGGGGAGTAGATTTGGAAGCAGGGTTAGTACAGCCAATAAGAAATAGGCTAAATAGCAAAAATAAATATCTCAATTTCATGGTCAAACACCCGCCATTTCTTACTATCACCGTGAATTTAATACACTTTCAGTTTTGCTTATTTTCGTGCAATTAGGGGTGTTTTACGCTATTTTTCCATTATGAGCACCCCTGATAGCACCCCCAAGAACACCTTATATGATATCCCCATACTATTGAGAGACTAAACAGGAGAATATCAATTATGGCTTACTATAGTATAGAAAAACGCCCCCGTGCGGACGTAATACCGCTCGCTTAAGCAAACTGAGATAAGTCATAATCAGTCTCAGATGATTGTCTGAGGCCGATTTTTATGTCTGAATTTTCTCGTGAACTCCAGGCCACTGCGACCTTGAATTACCCTGAATCCATTAATGCCTTTAGTAAAAACATTCCTATGGAATGGAATTCCCATAACACCACCCGATATTAAACATTTATCACATTTAATTAGTGAGATAACTCTAAGCGTTATTGATTATTTTATCAGCAATATCAGAAAGTGTGAGAATAATTACAAAAGCCCCGTTAGGGGCTGTTTCATCTACATAGATAAAGCTTTCAGAACATTAGCGGGATCTTTCTCTATTGCTCTTAACAATGCTTTTGCTGGCCCTGTTGGTTCTCTTCTTCCTTGCTCCCAATTACGAAGGGTTCCAACATTAACTGAGATTAATTTAGCAAAACCCGCCTGACTCAATCCGGTTGCCTGACGAATGCTTTTTACTTTCACTGCCTCAACGGTAGTTTCACGAGAGGGAACACGTTCGCCATTAATGATTTCGTTCATCTGTGTCATGCTTTCAGTGAGTCTGGAAAATAATTTGCTGTCCATTGTTACCACTCCTCATTTAATACACGCAGGACTTTCTTTTCTGATTCACTGAGGTCGTCTTTGACGCCTTTTTTGTAAATCAGCAACAGCCTGATATGTGAGACATCGACTTTGTAATAGTAAATAACACGCACACCACCACGCTTACCTTTACCTCTGAACGCCCACCTGACTTTACGTAGTCCACCTGTGTGTTGGATAACATCACCCACTGTGGGATTGTCTGCAAGGTATTGCTGAAATTCACGATATTCATCATCGCTTAACAGTTCCTTGCAATCTTCGGTAAAGATAGATGTCTCGATAAATATCATATCTAAGTACGCCATTGGCGTATATCCAGCATGATAATAGATGCATTTAATATACAAATCAATAACGCATATATGAGTGAGATTTAGAAGGGGAAAAGCCCCATAAGGGGCTTCTCTTGGCTTTTAGGGAAAATTATTCTTGTTCTTTTTTACAGTTAGTTAGCTGCTGCATTATTCCATCGCGTGGGCTGCCAACAGAAAGTGTAGCTATAGCGTATTTAGGGAAAAAGGTTTCATTGTATTCACCATCATCATATTGAAATTCTCTCTCTGACATGAGCTTCCTGCCATCCGATGTGACTGGCGCAGCAGTCATAGCCATCTCATGACCAACATAATCGCCTGATTTCATCCCGTGAATTGTCATAACTCCATTTTTAAAAGTCATCTTGGCTTTCACTGCCACCAGCGGGAAAGAGTACTCACTTCCTTGTTCTTCCGCCACAGAATTAATTGTCTGACCTATTTTGCAGATGTATGTACCATTATATTCACTGTAGTTATCACCGCATCCTGTTAAGACAAGCATTGCAAATGCTATTAGTAGTTTTTTCATCTCATCCCTCGCATTTTTGCGGCAATCATAACAGTTGATTGCTAAAGACAATCACAAAAAAAACCTTAATCGTTAGCGCCCAGCTTTGGTGTGCAGTTCATGATGGTCTTCATGTCACCATCTCAACTCAATTGCATTCATCTTGTTGTTATTTGACATGTTAACCAACACATCAAAGCCTGACAAATATTGTATGGGGTCACATTTAGCTATGTTTTTGATTGGTAGCCGCTCAAATTTCTCTCTATTGAGTCTGGAATTAATCAAATAACGGTCATCTTCATTACCAGTATCGTGATTGAATATTTGTGAATAACCAGCCGTCACAACAAACTGAACTTCTGGGCACACTCTGAAAGCGATACCTGATACACGAAGGATCACGGCGTGAACGTGCCTCGCGTAATCATGAAAATACTCCTCAGCGGTTTTCAAGCGCTCGCCATTAGAGACTGGTGTATCTTCTATTTCTGGCAAGTCTACATCAATGAATAAGGTGCTGATTTCTTCATCATAATGGAAGGCGACTATGGTTTCTCTTGACCAATATGATGACAGGTAAGCATGTTTTAACCTTTCATCGACAGAACCAAGATTCACTGAGCTGTATTTGTCGAGATCATCGTGAATATCAATGATAAACTCGGGTTTTTCAGAAAAGCCTCGATTGTAAAAATCTTGGTAAATTACCGCCTTACCTTTATCTAGCTTTAAAACATTCGTGTACCTATCCCTTGAAAAATAATCTTCATTATCTTTCCCTGAACTAACCTCACGCCATTCTAATCTTGTAGGAAAGCCAAATACATTTCGGTTACCATCATAATCACTGCCTGATATAACCCCGGTTAACTCCAACTCATTGATTAACCTGTTTGCTCTTTGCCATTCAATATCAAATTCTCTTTGGATTTCTTCTATTGATACACAGTTTTTTTTGACCACAAAGTCAACAGCCTGCCAATATAATGGGTCTAGCCCCAGAGATTTGGATTTCATAACCATCCTCAGCAATATTCAATTTTCCTTGAGGAGGTTAGCAAAGAAACACCAAAAACCTCACTTAAGAGGCATGGTTTGTGATCTGTATTACAAGGTTTCCTGAGGCCTGCGGGCTACTGAACCTACTTAAAAAATAAAGCCCCTGCGGGGCCGTTGCTATTCTGTTACTTCATCAACCCATTTTACTGCTGTATAGTGAACTCCTGTCGTCACATCTTTATATTTTCCATCAATATAAACGTAATATCTTGTTTTATAACCTGTATAACCGCCATAGCTATTTTTAGCATTGATTTCTACCGGGACAACATAAGCCACATTCCTTGTGGACGGAGTGTAAGCTAGTCTAGCATTATGAAATTTATATTTTTCCGAGTCAGGATCTTTCAGTGTACCAGCAATAATATTCTTCAATGTTTCCTAATAGTTAGCTGGTTATTCATTATACTTAGCGTTTGCAATCTCCCGTTTTGTCATAGGTGAAACACAACCAGTAGCCATAAATACACATCCAATAATTAAGATAACTAACCTTTTATCCTCATCCCCTCTTTAATCAGATACATGAATCTTAATTAAAGTATGGTGCAAAATGAAGCAAAACAGGAAACTACAAGCCGCAATAAAGCACCCACCATCTTTGGGATTGCCTTTAAACACTTCCACCGGAATGCTGATATTTTCCTGTTCAGGACTAACAATTATTGAACCAATTTTGAAAAACATACATACCTCGCTTATTAATAATTTCTACCCCTGACCGCTCTAATGATCTTATACAAATCACCACCATCACGGCTTTCTTGAACTATCACCGCCCTTATTTTTCTCGTCAGTGATTGTTCCGCTGCCTGTGCATCTATATTTGAAGCGATAGATTGTTGCTGTTGGCCTTCTACATGAATGCCGCCAAGATTGACCTAAACTCCACTAGCAGACACGGGTTGCATTTCGTACATTATTGGTGCTGGAGTGCTGACTGTCATCGGTTGAGAACCGCCAACATGGCCGCCGGATGCATAGCCTTTCTTGGCGCTATCCATTAATCGATATAGGTTAGCCACGCCGAGACGCGTTGTTGCTTCCTTAGTGAAGACGAACTCGCCACCGTGGACAATGCCTTTAGGCTCATATTTACCGCCATTGCCAGTGTAGCCGCCACCAACAAATCCAAGGGCAGCTCCAAATGAAGTGCCACTAAATGCTGCTTTCATAGCTTGTAACATAGCCATCTGCATAAGCATTTTGGTGGTGGACATCCTCCCCACCCTCTGGCTACGCCAGCCGCTATGCGGGAACGGCGGAGCATCCACTGAACGTCAAAACATTAGGAGTTCTCACCCTCGAGGTTTCGCGCTCCGATAGCCGTTTATCCCTTCCATGAATGAAGGGGTCTGCACTCAGCGCTATTTGATCACAGGGCCATTGTGTTTGTTATTAATGTAACTGACCATGTTCATGCCGCCCGCAAGTGGCTCAACATAAACGACATCTATCGTTAAATGATCTAGGATGAATGGCGCAATATATTTCGCTATGCGCGATTTACTTCCCATGTATTTCACCGTTCCTGCCCCTCTGTTGGTACAAACATTCATTCGCCAGAAAACAAAAAAGCCGCATTAAACGACCTTGAATAGATTGGCTGATTTAGTTCAGTCGGACTGTCTCACACTACCGAAGCATTTATAGCTACAGGATTCAGTTGTTCGGAATAACCGAATATGTGAAACTTATATCAAATAACCATCGGTAAATATTATAAGGATTTAATATGTCACAATTCGAAAAATTACCACTCGGAGATAAAACACCTCTAGCATTCATCTTTGGTGGGATATTTTTACTCGCGCTATCAATTTTAAAGTGGATGACATCTGATATTGAAGTGGACTGGCTATATAACTCAGTTGAAAGTTTACTAGCCATTGGTCTTGTCATTGCTGGGATCAGACTACGTAAAAAGTATCGAAGCAATAACGAGTAAGTTTGAACTAACCGGAATTACCGGAGAGTTGGATAAAACCATCGAATTCATCTTTCATGGAGGTATCCTCTAATCCCGATCGAGGTGCTGCTCACATCAACTAAAATCACATATAACATACTGATTTAAATATGGTATATGGTGCTGCCTAACCCCGATCGGAGTGTTGACCATATTAACCAAAATAGAACTTATCATATTGATTTAGCTACGATATAGGTGTTGACCGACCCCGATCGAGTTGCCAACTCTGAGTGACTAATCACTGTTTACAGGCCGCGATTGCGGCCTTTTAAGAATATTAATGATATTTAATTTTCCAACGCCAACTCCACCGCTTTCTCAGCATGTATAGCTGTTGTGTCATACAGTGGGATATCCGTATCAAATTGACTCACAAGCAAACCAATTTCAGTGCATCCTAAAATAACGGCTTCAGCACCTTTGGAATAGAGATCCTGAATTATATTCAAATAACTCTGCCGTGAGTTTGGTCGGATGTCACCAACACATAATTCATCATAAATTACACGATGAACTAAATTCCTCTGTTCTTCGTCTGGCACAATGACTTCAATACCAAATTTATTAGTTAACCTTGATTTATAGAAGTCTTCTTCCATTGTGAAGCGAGTTCCCAATAAACCCACTTTCTTTATGCCATCACCAATCAATACTTCTGCGGTTGCATCCGCGATATGAAGTATGGGAATAGAAATGGATTTCTCTATATCATCGGCGACCTTATGCATTGTATTCGTGCATATTACTAAAAAGTCAGCGCCACCAGCCTCAACGGATTTCGCTGCAGTTTTTAGTAACGTTGCGGCTTCATTCCAGCGAGAAGAATTTTGTAATTTTTCAATTTCATCGAAATCCACGCTGAATAAACATATTTTGGCAGAATGGAGGCCTTTTAATTCCTCCTTGATTCCCCGATTAACGGCTTGATAGTAGCTAACCGTCGATTCCCAGCTCATTCCCCCTAGCATGCCTATTGTCTTCATTCATTATCCTCAATATTCTTTAAATGAACTTGCAGTAAATTGTAATTAATATTAATAAAAGAGAAATTAAACAATGACATTATTATTGAGAATTGCTACTACAGACAACATTTATTACATAGGTCTTCATATACTAATGAAATGGACTCCTCCCCAAATCGGCTTCAGTGAGCCATGCTGAATATATCAGCAAAATATGAAGAGGTGTCCCATGGAACAAATTATTGGAATTGATCTGGCAAAGCGAGTTTTTCAGTTAAATATCGTCTCCTGGGAAACCGATTCAGAACAAAATGGTATCCCGTGAAAAGCTTCCCGCTTTCATTGCCCAACAACCACCTTCACGAATAGTCATGGAAGCCTGTGGAAGTGCCAATTACTGGAGTCGTCAATTCAGACAGTTTGGTCATGAAGTTAAACAAATCAGCCCGCAATACGTGACACCTTTCAGAATGGGCAGCAAAAATGACAAAAATGATGCGATTGCCATTGTGGAAGCTGACAGCCGGCCGGGAATGAGATATGTGCCTGAAAAAACAATAGAACAACAGGATATTCAGTGTCTACATCGGGTTCGTCAGCGTCTGATGAAAAACCGAACAGCACTGATTAACCAGATACGCGGATTAGGGCTGGAATATGGCATTACCATGCCTGAAGGGGCTCATAAGGTCGCACAATGTTTACGGGAACATCTGGAAGATGCTGAGAATGAATTGACCGTATTGAGTCGTCAATTATTGCAGGAATTGCTGTTTGAACTGAAAGATCTTCAGCAGCGCCTGAATGAACTGGATAAACGGTTTGACCATCTGAATGCTCAAAATGAGGATATTCGTCGATTACTGACTTTACCGGGTATTGGGCCACTGGGCGCTTCCGCTCTGATGATAGCGTTGGGAGACAGTCAAGAGTTTAAGAACGGTCGCCATTTTGCCAGTTACCTGGGATTGGTGCCGAAAGAACACAGTAGTGGTGGAAAAACCCGGCAACTCGGTATCAGTAAACGGGGAGATGCCTACTTACGGGGAATACTGATCCATGGTGCCCGTTCTGTCATATATCGACTTAACAAGCGGCCTGATGAGCAATGTAATGAATTACAGCGCTGGCTGAAAAGTTTGATAGAACGTAGTGGCATCAATAAAGCCGCAGTAGCATTAGCCAATAAAAATGCCCGAATAGCTTGGGCATTGGTTAATAAACAATCGGTTTATATTCCCCGATAAGGTGAAATGTTAGTTTAATCATGTTGTTGAAGTCCATAAGTAGATGTACTGACAGGTAGTACCGACTCTCTGTGAACCTGGTAAGATCCTTAGCCTGATAAAGCTGTTGCACTAGTGAGGGCAGAGAGTGCGGATTTTCATCAGGGCTCTTTGAAGCCGAATATATGTTTGCGACTACTTTTGTCAGAAAAATACGTTACCTACTTGAATTAAGTCGGTGTCCATATA
>NZ_LFCV01000128.1 GCF_001037465.1 Xenorhabdus khoisanae | reverse complement strand
TTATAAAACAGAAGGCGAAGGTGCTAATCATTATTCTAATGATGTTTAGTCCTTACATTTATTCAAAAAATAATAAAATAGAGATAATTCATCTAACAGGTTTAGAGCTAATCGAAAGCAAAGATAAATAATGAAATATGGGTTTTTTATATCAATGGCGGAGGAATGATTACATTTAAAAATAATAACAAAGAAATATTTTTAGGTTGCGAATCAAAGAAATGTGAATATTTCTTTATTTTACCTTTCGATGGAATGAATCCATAATTACTTTTTATCTATTTTAAAGGGTTAAGTTTTCCTGTTTTTGGAAAATTAGAGAAATGTAATATATAAAATTTCGTACAAATTTTTTAGCGCAAAAAGATCAACCTGTATTCATTAGGTTTGTGTGCTAAGGGGATCTTCCTAAATACATGGACGACTTTTAGGAAATATTTCAACATTCTCTGAGGATAGCGTCAGTGCTGAACACTGTTGTGCAAAGCGAATACTTTCTTTCAGCTCCATGCCTTCTAACCAACAATGCACAAGACCGGCCATCATCGCATCACCAGCTCCATTGGTATTAATAACATTAGTATTGATAGCATGTGACCATCCTGACGTGTGGTCCAATTCACTATAATAGACTCCTTCTGCATCCATACTTAAAATTAGGCGTTGGACACCACGCTGATGAAACCAGCGTGCTGCATTGGCAGCATCTTTTTGAGTTTCTATTTTGATTCCACTCAGAATTTCAGCCTCAGTACGATTGGGTTTTAAAGTGTGAATATGGGATAACCAATGGCGAATTTTGGGCGCTTTAGATCCTGAAACGGTATCAACAAAAATAGGAACGTTGCTGATATGGTTAAATAACCATTTCAAGGCATCTTCTGTTAAATTGCAGTCAATGACTAAGACACTAGCATGTTGGATTAAAGATTTAGATTGAGATAATAACGTAGGAGTTAGTTTTTCCAAAATGCTCATGTCATTAACAGCCACGACACATTTACCATTTTCGTCGATAAGTGAATTACAGATTGATGTTTTTTCTCCATCTAATTTATAGAGATATTTAATATTAACACCAGCTGATTTTGTTTGCTCAAACAGTATGTTTCCATGTGAATCATTACCAACAACAGATATTAGGTAACTTTCATTTTTTAATAATGCAATATTTTGTGCAATGTTTCTCCCTACGCCGCCTGGTGTCGAAATAATTTTCCCTGGGTTGGAATCTTCATAAATCAATTTGGCATAGGTATAACTTGTTAGATCCATATTGGCTGCGCCAATTGTGACAGTGTAAACGTCATTGGATAAAATGTAACCTTTGCCTTTGATGTAACCTTTTTTACTGAGATTCATAATATGTCCTGCAACACATGATCGGCTAATTCCAAGGATATCAGCAAGTTCTTGCTGCTGAATGAAAGGATCACGTTTGAGAAGTTGCAATATCTGGTTTTCCCTTTTTGACATATTATTTCCCTAGTTGTTTTTTTGTATTGATGTTTTATTTCATGTGTGACTGAGAGTAAAGGCTATTTTTATGTTTAGTTCCAATTATGAGAATGTGATCGTAAGTTTTATAAAGCATGCGTTTTGCAGAAAAACGTGATCTGTATCTTGAATATTATGCTGAAAAATAAGGGAAAATTAGATAGATAAATACATCAAGTCAGTAAACTATATTTTTGTCTGTATTAATTCCTTTTAAAACAAATTGTTGCGTTATTGCGGGAGAGTGGCAAACAAATGTTTGGTTTTTTTATGAGTCATTTTTTATTACAAGAACATACTCCAGTCACATAATCAGCTATGTGACTGGATATTTACTTTTTACAGTTGTTCTGTAATTTATTAGATATACATAATATTATTTTTTATCAGTTAACATATGGTATGAAACGACAATCCCTGCGGTTTGACCAGCAAGCGAAGGTTCATCACTGGCCAGATAAAGCCCGGCAATATAGTGACCATCAACAGCGAATTTTCTATATTTTTTGGCATAGCGCTGGCCGAAACTAAATTGGCGTCCATCACTTAGCCTAAATAGTGCCTCATCAACCGCACCATTTCCCCATACTTCCAAGCTGGTTATAACACTACCACTGAGTTCAATTGATCTTGTTTCTGATGTCACTGTACCAAGTGTATGAGATGAGTCGTTGTCAAATATAATTGTAATACCTCCTACTCTAGGTGCATTGCCGATCCTTTGTACATATCCAGTCAATGATTTTATTTTATTATACTTTCCATTGACTAAAGAGGGCTTGAGCGGCTCCTGCGTTTGATCGTCTTCTGTCAGAGCCTGAATTCTCGTCTTGTTTGTAGGACGATCAAACACGGTTGAATAACTGATAGTCTTAGGATAAAAACCACTTTCAAGGCTATCATTTTGTATATGCTCAATGAATTCAAGGCATTCTAAACCGTGTAATAAACAATATCCTCTTACAGAGAATAAATTATTAGTCACACTTTCTGCTGTTGAGGTGTTTATAGCATCATCGTATTGATTAGTATACATTGTACGAATATAGTTATTCGCATTGACAACTAATTTGTTGATGAGTTGATTTAATTCATCGACTTCTATATCTGTTAAACCAATGTCGCCTTTCTTCTCTATTCCCATTTTCCAATAAGGAGCCTGTAACATAAGAGTATTAGAGTACATTGGAAGAATTTGATAGTTTGTTTTATTATCAAAAGACTTAAATTTTTCCTCTACGCTAACCAAATATCTGGCCAGGAACATATACGCGTCACGGCTTTCCTGGCTACCGGGCGAATTTTCTAACATGTATTCAACATGTTCCATTTTTCCTTTGATTTCTTGTATATCTCCATTAAGTATACCCTTAATGGTTTTTAGGGCGGCATCTTCTATCATCTGTTCGACTTTCTGGAGAATCTGTTCCCAGGTATTGTCTTTTTGTTGAGGCCAAAATAACCCTAATAGAAAAGACATTGCAGGGCCAGCCCCGGGAATAAACCCTATGCCACCAATAATAGCATCTTTTATTATTGATGACATATCCCACTCATAATCAGGTGTGGCAACTGTATAAGTATCTATCATTAATATTTCATTTGATAAGGGTAGTGTTTTATTTTCAGATATAATAATAGGTGTGGTATTCATAATTTTGTTTTTACCTTAGTGCCGTCATTTGAGTTTTATTGGTGATAAATAAATTTTTTGTATCGTTATTTATTATACCCGGTAACAAAGGCGCGTTTATCTGTATCGTTATAAATTACAACCTTACTGTAATATACGGAGTTGCTGGGTGATTGTAATATTCCGTCTTCACCGGCTTTTACCGTGATAGATGAATGTTCGAACCATTGTGATGTGAAGGAATGGGACCAATAAAAAACAGCTCTAACTTCTGGAGCAGGGCCGGAATTAGCTACATAGTAATTAGGGCGTGTTTCAGGAATAATAGGTGTGTCTGTTCTTGTTGCCTGAACAGAAGAATGTGGCTCGATTGTCATATCACTATAATTACTGATGATATGAAGTTCTGATTCGGGTGTATTTTGATTATCAATTTTTGTTGCCGGAGCAGTTTGAGAATTATTTATAATTGTAATGCTACTACTGCCATTTATGTTAATTGTGATCATAAAATAATATCCTGTTTAAGTTTATATACCCTTCGTCTTTCAAGTTGCCTCTTTGTTGGCTGTACTCACTCACCCCAGTCACATAGTTATCTATGCTCCCGGGGATTCGTTCCCTTGCCGCCGCGACGCAACTTGAAATCCATTGGGTATAGGTTGTTAAATATAAAGTTTCATTCCGGTTGTTAATGTTTGAATGGTTTATATTTTCAGTTTTACACTTTTGGCTATTTGTTGTCATTTCATTATATAATAATTTATATTGATAAAAGACATTTCCTTACACTTAAAGAACTATTTAATTGCTAGGTAAATTGGGTTTAGATTTATTGCGGGGGTATTCTAAGCATCTTGGCAAGACAATATGAAATATATAAAATGATAGTTGTATTCAAAAATAAGATCACTTGTTGAAACAATAATTTTTGTGGGGTGGGTTTATTTGGTCATTAATATAAAATATAATTAGCCCAAAATAAATTGGGCTAATTTAGCATGTACTGGTATAACGTAATTATTTTTTATTTAATTACATTTTGATACAAATCCCAGCGATTGCCATAAATATCCTCAAAAACGACAACTGTGCCATACTCTTCTTGACGAGGTTCTTCACAAAAGTGGACGCCATTTTCTTTCATTTTATGATAATCGCGCCAAAAATCGTCAGTTTGCAGAAATAGAAATACTCTGCCACCGCATTGATTACCAATAAACGTTTCTTGTCTTTCGTTAGAGGCTCTTGCCAGCAATAAATTACAATCGCTTTCAGGATTTGGTGTAACAACCACCCATCTTTTACCCGGTTGTGGCGTATCTTCTACCAGCGTAAATCCCAATTTATTGGTGTAATAGTCAATAGCTCTGTCGTAATCATCGACAACAATGGCAACGTATCCCATACATCTTTTTTGTGTTCTCATAACATTCCTATATTGACTAACTTCAGAAATTACAGCATCCGTGTGCCTAAGTTCACATCTCTTTCTGGTTGGATCAGAACGGTTCCCTGATCGCCACAAACGGCAGCTAAGACTAAAACTTCAGATTTAAAACCTGCTACGCGCCTTGGTGGAAAGTTCACCACGGCCAGTATTTGTTTGCCAACTAATTGTTCTTCTGTGTAGTTCTGGCAGATCTGGGCCGAGCTTTGCTTTTCACCAATATCACTACCAAAATCGATATAAAGTTTATAGGCGGGTTTGATGGCTTTTTCGTTTTTTTCTGCTTTGGTGATTTTACCTACGCGGATATCGAATGACATAAAAGCATCAATCGTCGCAGGTTCGGGATTTACATGTTCCATAGGGTTTAATTCATTGTTTAAATTATGTTATTTAGCATAAGGGAAATGTGAAAGGATGACTAGGATAAAGTCATCGCTATCGAACACCACCCGCAATAATTTTAACGAGATGGGTTTCAGGGTAATGATCAGTCACCTTTTTTTGATGCAGCCACCAGCATAGGTAATCAGCATCATGATGATGTGAATTGAATAATAGACCAATCACACTGCCGCTGTGGGCGACGTTCAGTCCGTAAATACCCGTGTGCTCGACTAAATGCCGTAATTGTTCAAAACAGGGTTTAGGTAACATTGATTGTCTGGTGAGAGCGCTTAATGTACAGGCTTCGCCAAGACGGTAATTATCGTGCTGCTGATTTGCAATGCGGAATTGTTGCCATGCCTGTTGGAGTAATGAAGCGGTATCCTGCAACTGTCGGCGATGATCTTGTTGATGGTACTCTTCCGTTAAAATAGTTTGCTGGTTTTCCAACAGCAAAATATCGACATCGGGTTGCCAGTTAAAGGGAAGTTGAGTCTGGGCAGTAATATGATCGAACAGGGTTAATTGCCTGAATATTGTGCTATCGGTAGGTTCCAGTTTAACGCACAGTTGCGCGAGTTCCGTGTCGTTAAGTGACTTCCCCAATAATCGGGCGGTGGCCTGTGCTGTTGCGGCGATGTCTGCTGTGCTGCTGGCCATGCCTTTGGCAATCGGGATTGTTGATTGATATTCAATACGCAGGTTGGAAGTCAGTCCGGGGGATTCTTGCCAGTAATTCAGCAGTAAATTGACCATTTGTCGCATACGTGGCCGTTCATGCGCGATGGGGGTGCCTTCACTGACGGAAACATAACTGAACCAATTGATTGGGCAGGAAATTAGCTTTTCTCCTCCTAATAACCACCCTTGTAGAAGTTCGCCACAGGATGCGGGGCAGTAAGCCTCAGCCATGTAAAACCTGCTGCATGGCGGCGATCAGGCGTTGATTTTCCCATTCGCTGCGTATGGCTACGCGATAATAACGATCGTCTAACCCCACATAATTCTGGCAATGGCGGATGAGTATCCTTTGTTTAAGTAAGGCATGCCATAAATGAAGGTTAGGTTCATTACAGCGGAAGAACAGGAAATTAGCGGATGGCGGCCAGACGGTCAGTTCAGGAAAGGCTGAAAGGTGTGTCCATAAATAATGTTGTTGTGATTTCAGCCATTGATGTGTGGCTGTCATATAAGCATGTTCATCAAACAGAATCTCACCCACCAGAGCGGCAAGAGCGTTGATCGACCACGGTTCACGTCGCTTTTTCATTTCTGCGATCCCCGTTATATCCCCACTAATTAAATAACCTAACCGTAGCCCGGGAATAGCGAAAAATTTTGTCAGCGAACGCAATATATAAAGATGTTGAGCTGCTGCAACTTGAGGAATTAACCCCCGGTTATCAGGCAAAAAATCAATGAAAGCTTCATCAACAATCAGGGCAATCTTATGTTTTTCACAATATTCCACCAGCGATTGCATAAACTGGCTGTCAGGCATTAATCCGGTAGGATTATTGGGGGTGGTTATAAAAACACAATCAGGATGGGTATTGGATAATGTATCCAACAGGCGTAGATCAGGTTGAAACCCAGCATTTTCTGTTAATGGATAGTCGATGATCTCTGCCCCGATTTGCTGCAAGGCACGCCGATATTCCGCGAACCCAGGAATAAGAAGCAGGGCGCGTTTAGGGTTGAGGTAACGAACAACGGCGTAGATCAGCTCTGTTGCACCATTACCCGCTATCACCGAAGCATAAGCGCATTGATGGGCCTTTGCGATGGCCTGATGCAAATGGCGATATTCCGCATCAGGGTATTTTTCAATACAAGCAAGGTGATTTTTAATCAGCTCCTTAACCCGTTCGGGTGCGCCCAGCGGATTGATATTAGCGCTAAAATCAATCAATTCATTGGCCGGTAGACCAAATTGTTCAGCAATTTCTATCACATTGCCGCCATGTCCACTCATGGCCTTGCTCCATCAGTGACGTTTTCCAGCTTGGAAGAGATTTCACTGAATATGAGGGAAGCCGGGGTAAACGAGAGCATTGCACTCAAATTAACCACCTCGCCGATCACAATCAGCGCTGGTGCATGTAAATTTTTTTCTTCCACTTTTGCCGCCAGGGTTTTCAGTGTACCTATGGCTCTATCTTGTTTGGGGTGACTGGCATACATAATGACTGCGGCAGGTGTTGCAGGAGATTTGCCATGCAATATTAATTGTTGGCAGATTTCCGCCAGTCGCGTCATTCCCATCAGAATAATCAACGTACCTTCCAATTGTGCGAGTACTTTCCAGTTTTGTTGTTCGTTGCCCTGAGCTGTGTGGCCGGTCACGACATGGAAACCGGATGCGTAATCGCGGTGAGTAACGGGAATGCCTGCATAGGCAAGTCCACCAATTGAGGAACTGATACCCGGAACAATTTCAAATTGAATGCCATGCTGAACCAATACTTCGGCTTCTTCCCCTCCACGACCAAAGACATAGGGATCACCCCCTTTCAGGCGAACAACCTGCTTTCCCGCCAGAGCATGCTTCACCAGAATCTGATTAATTTCTTCTTGTGGAATGGGATGGTAATCATGCTCTTTCCCTACGTTGATGATTTCGCAATGTTCTGGCACTTGTGCAATCAGCTCAGGGTTGACGAGACGATCATGAACAATAACATCAGCAGATTGAATACAATGCAGTCCTTTGACCGTAATTAAACCAGCATCACCGGGGCCTGCACCAACTAACCACACATTGCCTGTATTCATTGAATTATCTCCAGGAAGTTAAAATATAAATAACCAAAAAGTTAACAATATATATCATGGTATCGAAAATTATATGAGAGGTTGTTTTTCATAAAAAAGAATTTATTAATCTTGGCTTTATTTCACTTCGTTTATAATGATATTTTCAGTTATTATAATCCTGCTCACATCCAATCTGATTTTTCGACAATTATTACGTTAATGTGAATAAGATGAAATTGATTTACGTCAATATTCATCATTTTAAATTTGAATTATTTTCAGGATGAATTTTGTTATCTGGTGAAAATGTTTTTCTATCTTAATGTAATATTGTTATATTAATGATTTCCTTTTTTGTTGTTTCAGTTTTACATTTAATAATCTCAATTTATTCAAGGTGTTGGGTGGGTTTGTGTGTGATGTTAAATTGTTGTTTGTGTTAATTTTTATTTCGTTATGAATAAAAATACTTTTCATATCGTAATGATTATGAACAAGATCACAAAAGTAATAAAGGTTGTTTTTTTAAAAATAAAAACTGTGTATTTTGAAAATTGATCTATCGCCATTATTTATTTTAACCAAGAATAAAATTGTAATAATAATGTTAATTCTGGCTTTTTTCTATTGATATAAAGGCATTGGGATGGTGTTGCCTGATTGGGAGTGAATTAATTCTCACTATTGAAAATAAAATGTCTTTTGTTTGATATATATCAATGAATGAGAATAACTTATTCAGAATGAACATAAACATATCGTTCTGATGTTTTCAGGGAAATATTTTTTGGATAAGTGGTTATAGGTAAGTGGTTATATACCCAATGGATTTCAAGTTGCGTCGCGGCGGCAAGGGAACGAATCCCCGGGAGCATAGATAACTATGTGACTGGGGTGAGTGAGTGCAGCCAACAAAGAGGCAACTTGAAAGACGAAGGGTATAGATAAGTAGTTGTAGATAAGCAGTTGTAGGTAAATAGCTATAGGTAAATGGCTATAGGTAAATTGTTTAGGGGCAAGAGTTTTGGGATAACTGTTTTGAGGAAAGCAGATGCAACAAAAATATGCTTTTGTCATTGCCGGTACTGGCAGCGGATGTGGCAAAACGACCGTCGCGCTGGGCATTATGCGGGCATTAATGAACCGTCAATTGCGGGTACAACCATTCAAAATCGGGCCTGATTATCTGGATGGCGGTTGGCATCATGCTGTAACGGGTATCGTTTCCCGTAACCTTGATGCTTTTATGTTGCCTGTTCCCATACTCAATAGCCTGTTTAACCAAGCGATGCTCGATAAGGATGTTGCAGTTATTGAAGGGGTGATGGGGCTATATGATGGTTATGGCACTGATCCTGACTATTGCAGTAGCTCTGCGATGGCAAAACAACTTGGATGTCCGGTGATTTTATTAGTGGATGGTAAAGCGGTTTCCACCTCTATTGCTGCCACCGTCATGGGATTTCAGCAATTTGACCCTGCTGTCAATATTGCGGGTGTGCTGATAAATCGCGTAAATCGAGAGAGCCATTTTCAGTTGTTGAAACAGGCGATTGAGCGTTATTGCGCTATTCCCGTCTTGGGACGCATCCCTGTCATGCCGGATATTACACTTCCTTCCCGCCATCTTGGGTTGATCTCTGCGCAAGGGCGGGATAGCCAACATGATGAATGCTGGTCGCATCTGGCCGGGCAAATCGAAGCCTCAGTGGATTTGGAGCAGTTGCTGGCGTTAACTCAATTATCTGCCTTGCCGGAAGGAAATACCGATTCCCTCGTTGATCCTGCGATGGGGCAAGGTCTGACGCTGGCTCTGGCAGAAGATGAAGCATTTCATTTCTATTACCCCGATAACCTGTGGTTACTGGAAAAAGCAGGTGTAACCATCACGCGTTTTAGCCCTTTGCATGATCATCAATTGCCTGAGTGCCAGATGATTTATCTGGGCGGGGGATACCCTGAAATTTATGCACAGGCACTGGCTGCCAACCATGCCATGTATGCCGCATTACGGCAGGCGCATCAAAAAGGTATTCCCATTTATGCGGAATGCGGTGGCTTGATGTATCTCGGCGAAGCCCTGACCGATGTGGACGGCGTGCGGCATAACATGGTGGGGTTGATTGTGGGTGAAAGCCAGATGAGAGATAGCCTGCAACGTTTTGGCTACTGTGAAGCGACTGCAATGTACGATACGCCCCTAATCGCAAAAGGGGAAACGCTGCGCGGGCATGAGTTTCATTACTCGGATTTTGTCACTACTCAACCTCCTGTTTTTCAGTGCGTTAAGTGGCGTGATGGTTTACGACAGGAAGGAATACAAAAAAGCTGGTTGGGGGGATATCAGAGTGGCAATACGTTAGCGGGATATATGCATATCCATTTTGCCCAATGCCCCGGTTTGCTTCATCGCTGGCTGATGTTGGCCCGGAGGCGGTTATGACACTCTTATTATGGTTTGCCGCTTTTATCCTGGATATGAAATTGGGAGATCCTCCTCATTGGCCCCATCCCGTGCGTTGGATGGGGCAACTTATCAAGCAGACTGAGCGATTGATTCGCCGAATGAGCCGAACCGAAACCGATTTGAAATGGGGCGGTGCACTGTTATGGCTGGTGGTTGTGGGGAGTGTCTGGCTGGTGAGTTATTGGGCATTGCAACTGGCTTATGGCGTGGGGTTTTGGCTGGGGTGTCTGGTCGAGATTTGGATGATTTATACCGTGTTGGCGGGGCGGGGTCTGAGCGAGGCGGCGAAGGCGGTTTATCAGGCATTGCGACGGGGGGATTTGGATGCCAGTCGTGAACAGCTCGCCAAAATCGTCGGGCGGGAAACATCTCAACTGCAAGTGCCACAAATCAGCCGTGCTGCTATTGAAACCGTAGCAGAAAACAGCGTGGATGGCGTCATTGCACCGTTGTTCTTTTTAATGCTCGGTGGCGCTCCGCTTGCTATGACCTATAAGGCGATTAATACCCTTGATTCAATGGTGGGTTATAAAACGCCTCGTTATCGTGCGCTGGGGATGTTTTCGGCACGTATGGACGATGTGGCGAATTGGCTGCCTGCCCGTTTGGGCTGGCTTTTACTGGCATTGGCTGCGAAATGGCAAGGGTTGGATTTCCGGCAGGCATTGCGTATCGGTTGGCGCGATCGTTATCAACACAGTAGCCCCAATAGCGGCTGGCCGGAAGCCACCGTCGCAGGGGCATTGGGTATCCGTCTTGGCGGGCCGAATATTTATTTTAACCAGCGCGTAGAAAAACCGTGGATTGGTGATGCAAAGCGTGAAGTCACACCTGACGATATTCCGCAGTCTGTACAGATGATGATAGTCGCATCAGTGATGGCACTCCTGTTATTTGCGCTGCTGCATAGCCTGTTCAGTGTGACAGTATAAGGAGGGAGTAGCATGAACGATTATATTCAACAGCCCCAACAGATTGAACAGAATAGCTTCGAGATAATCACTCGCCTTATCGATGAATTGCGTCCTGATTATCGTTTTGTGGATGCGGATCAGGAAGCGGTGATCAAACGGGTCATTCACACCACCGCCGATTTTGATTGGCTCGATATCCTCCATTTTTCCCCTGATGTTTTGTCCCTGATTCGTGGCGGTATTTCACGCGGCTGTACGTTATATACCGATACCACAATGGCCCTGTCAGGGATCAACAAAACACGTCTGGCTCAGTATGGCTGTGAATGCCGCTGTTATGTCAGCGATCCCAGAGTCATTCAAATAGCAAAAGCCCGGCAAATCACGCGTTCAATGGCGGCAGTTGATCTTGCCCTGCAAGAGCCAGGGGAGAAGATTTTTGTCTTTGGCAATGCACCGACCGCGCTATTTCGCCTGATGGAGCATCAGTCAGCACTGATTGCCGTGGTCGGTGTGCCTGTTGGTTTTGTTGGTGCGGAAGAATCCAAAAATGTCCTGATTAACAGTGGCCTGAGCTGCATAGCGGCAAAAGGGCGCAAAGGGGGAAGCAATATTGCTGCTGCCATTATTAATGCCATCCTTTATCGGATGCCGGAGGTGACGCATGGATGAAATCCGTGATAGCCGGGCAGAAGGTTTTGGCGTGGATGGATTTGCAATAAATAGCCCCGGAACAGTTTGGCATAGGGGAAAACAGTACCGCAAAGGTTACACCACAGGCTCTTGTGCGACAGCGGCTGCCCGGGTGGCGGCGTTGATGATCCTGCGTCAGCAGGTTATTCATCAAGTTTCGATTGTCACACCTTCTGGTGTCACTTTGTCTTTGAATGTCGAGCAACCTTTGATCGAAGGTCAGCAGGCGATTGCCGCTATCCGCAAAGATGGTGGTGATGATGTGGATGCGACTCATGGCATGTTGATTTTCGCCCGTGTTGCGCTGAATGACAGTGGCGTGATTACGCTGGATGGCGGTGAAGGTGTTGGGCGGGTAACGCGCGTAGGGGTTGGTTTGCCCATTGGTTGGGCGGCCATTAATAAAACGCCACGGCATACCATTGAAGAAGCGGTTCGGGAGGTGATTGGCCCGCATCGTGGGGCGGATATTGTGATTTTCGCACCGGAAGGCGAAGAGCGGGCGAAGAAAACGTATAACGATAGGTTGGGGATCAAGGGCGGGATTTCGATTATCGGCACGACGGGCATTGTGACACCGATGTCCGAGGAGAGTTGGAAGCGTTCGTTGGCGCTTGAATTGGAAGCCAAACGCGCCAATGGGCTGGATCGCATTATTTTTGTGCCGGGAAATCATGGAGAGCGTTTTGTCAGCCAGCAATTGGGTATTGATGCTAATTGTGTTGTCACGATGAGTAATTTTGTCGGCTATATGCTGCAAGAAGCAGTACGTTTGGAATTTCGCCATGTGGTGCTGGTGGGGCATGTTGGTAAGTTGGTGAAAATTGCCGCCGGTATTTTCCACACCCATAGCCACATTGCTGATGGTCGTATGGAGACGTTGATTGCCAATCTGGCCTTGATGGGAGCGCCTTTCGAACTGATTCAGTCAGTGGATCAATGTGATACCACCGAAGCCGCCATTGAGTTGATTGCCGAACAGGGTTGGCAGGACGTCTTTTCACAAATTGCCCAAAAAATCTGCGGGCGTATCGGGCAGATGCTGCGTTTCGCCAGCAACAAACCACAGTGTGATGCCATTCTTTTCTCTTTTGATAACCAAGTATTGGGCTGCAATCGGCCTGTGAGTGAAATCGTCGAAGATTTTGTGGGGGGCTTACGATGATCACCGTTGTTGGCATTGGCCCTGGCGCGGCGGCAAACCAAACTTTGGCTGCATTGGAGGCAATCAAACAAGCGGAAGTGCTGGTCGGCGGCAAGCGTCACCTTGCCGAATTTCCCTCTTTCAGCGGTGAAACCCGCCGTTTGAATGCCGATATGGACGGATTGATGCACTGGCTCGAACAGAACCAACATCGGCCCATTGTGGTACTGGCCTCGGGTGACCCCCTTTTTTATGGCATTGGCAAGCGGATCACCGAACATTTTGTTGGGTTACATGCGGATGGACAAATGGATGAACAAAACGTCCGCATCATTTCTGGTATCAGTTCGGTTCAATATTTGTGCGCCCGTATGTTGCTGGACATGAATGACATTTATCTCACCAGCAGCCACGGGCGAAAACCGGATTTTGACTGGCTGCTCCGACACGAAAAAATTGCGATGGTGACGGATGAGGTGACTGGCCCTTACCAGATCGCGCAAGAAATTCTGGCACGCGGGCAGCAGCGTTGCATGGTGATTGGTGAAAATCTGTCACAGGAAAATGAACAGATTGTTTGTTTAAACGCGGAACAGGTCGCACAACGTGGCGACATTAATTATGGCTTGAATGTGGTGGTGATCCTGAATGAAAGATGAACTGTTTTTGCGCGGTCATCGCATCCCCATGACCAAAGAAGCAATTAGGGCGTTGGCATTAGAACGGCTGGAACTGAAAAAAGCCAGACGTTTTATTGATGTCGGAGCTGGTACAGGCAGTGTCAGTATTGAAGCAGCATTGCGTTATCCCACGCTGGATATTTTGGCTATTGAACGCAAGGAAGAAGCGTTGGCGTTGATTACTGAGAATGTCCGGCATTTTGGCTGTCACACGGTTCGTGTTCAGTCAGGTGATGCCCCTGTGCCATTGGAAGACAGAGCAGATGCCATTTTTATTGGCGGAACCGGTGGGCACTTGATTGAGATGATCGATTGGACGTTGGCACACCTGAACCAAGGTGGACGTTTGGTGATGACCTTTATCCTGCTGGAAAACTTCACGCAGGCATTGTTGCACCTGCAAGCCTGTCAGGTGACATCACTTGATGGTCGTGAAATTCAGGTGGGGGAACTGACAGCATTGGGGCAAGGGCACTATTTCAAGCCCAATAACCCTACCTATTTGATCTCCTGCCAGAAAGATTCTGCACAAGAGGCGAATTGGCAAAAGGAGCCGGATCATGTCTGAACCTATTGATAAAACTGATATTGATAAAGCCGGTTTTGATACTGAAAAAGTTTGGTTTGTCGGAGCAGGGCCAGGGGACAAGAGCTTGATAACCCTGAAAGGCTACCAATTGTTGCAACAGGCTCAGGTCGTCATTTATGCCGGTTCGCTGATTAATCGGGAACTGCTGGAATATTGCCGTGAAGATGCTGAATGCCATGACAGCGCGGTGCTGACATTACCGGAAATCACTGCCTTGATGGTGAATGGTGTACAAGCGGGCAAATTGGTGGTTCGCCTGCAAACCGGAGACTTATCGCTGTTTGGTTCTATTCGGGAACAGGCTGAAGAGCTGGCAACCCGGGGGATCGGATTTGTCTCTGTGCCGGGAGTGAGTTCGTTTCTCGGAGCCGCCGCACAACTGGGGGTGGAGTATACCGTTCCCGAAATCGCGCAAAGTTTGATTATCACCCGCATAGAAGGCCGGACACCCATGCCGCCACGGGAGACGCTGGAGGCTTTTGCCGCTCACCAGACTTCAATGGCGATTTTCCTCTCGGTACAGGACATTGAAGGGGTTGTGGCTCGTTTGATTCAGGGCGGTTATGTACAAGAGACGCCGATTGCCGTGGTTTATAAAGCGACCTGGCCGGATTGTCAGGTTGTGCGTGGCACTTTGCTCACGATTGCTGAACAGGTACACAGTGCCGGCATTCGTAAAACGGCGTTGATCTTGGTCGGTGCTTTTCTTGGGGAAGAGTACCATTACTCGAAATTGTATGACGCGGGGTTCAGCCATGAATACCGTCGTGCTTAATCAAGCTATTCCTGAAAACGTGATATCTCAAAACGCCATTGCCCTGTTTTGTCTGACCGCAGGCGGTATGGCGCTGGCTCGTCGTTTGCAATCCCATTTGGCAATGGATTGTTTTACTTCTCCTGAATGGGTGGAAACAGGATTCACGGCATTTGACGGCACTTTTGCCAATACGGTACGAAAAGCGTTCATTCAATATGGCGCTTTGATCATGATTGGGGCAACGGGAATTGCCATTCGGGTTATCGCCCCTCTGCTCAAGGACAAAATGATTGATCCGGCCGTGGTGGTGTTGGATGAAAAAGGGCAATTCGCTATCAGTTTATTGTCAGGGCATATGGGGGGTGCAAATGATTTGGCCCGGCAGGTGGCGGATATTCTTGATGGTCAGGCAGTGATCACCACTGCGACGGATGTTAACCAAATCGCTGCGCTGGATGTATTGGCTCAACAGGTTGACGGGAAGATGGAAAATTTTCGTGCCAACGTTAAAACCATCAATCAAATGCTGGTCAATGGTAAACATGTTGGGATTTGGTGGCATCCTGCGCTGAAAAGTGAACAAGGCCACTACGATACGCGCGGATTTATTCCTGTTACCGATTTAAATCGGCTACCTAAATTAGATGCGTTGGTTTATGTCAGCTATGGCAGTGCAAAACTGGAGTTGCCAATACCGACATTCAAATTGGTTCCTCACCGTATTGTTGCCGGAATAGGCTGTCGCCGTGGTGTTGAAGCCAGCCGGGTAGCACAGTTGCTGGAATATCATCTGGCAGAACATGATCTTGATCCACTGGCATTAAAAGCCATCGGCAGTGTGGAATTAAAACAGGCAGAACCCGCATTAATCCAATTGGCAGAAGAGCGCCAGATTCCGTTTCAGATCTTCTCTGTTAATCAGCTCGCCCAATGTGAACAAGAACAGGCATTTCCGGCCTCTGAATTTGTTCGCAAGACCGTGGGTATAGGCTGTGTCTCCCAACCTGTGGCTTGGCTGATGAGCCAAGGGCATCTGGTTGGCCATACCTTGCGTGAGCAGGGTGTCACCATCACATTAGGAGTACTGCATCCATGTTAACCGTTATTGGTATTGGCCCGGGCAGTGAAGCCATGATGACGCAGGAAGCGGTTGCTGCATTGAAGGCTGCTGACATCGTGGTGGGTTACAAAACCTATACCCATTTGGTGAAACCGCTGGTGGGCGATAAAGAGATCATCAAAACCGGCATGTGCAAAGAGATTGAACGCTGCCAGACGGCAATCGAACTGGCAGAACAGGGCAAAAATGTGGCGGTGGTTTGTAGCGGTGATGCGGGTATTTATGGCATGGCGGGGTTGATTCTGGAATTGGTCAGCCAGCAAAAACGCAACGTAGAAGTTCGGCTGGTTGCGGGCGTTACCGCGAGTACGGCCTGTGCAGCCTTGCTTGGCGCGCCGTTGATGCATGATTTTTGTCATATCAGCCTGAGTGATCTGCTCACACCGTGGGAGGTAATTGAAAAACGGGTACAGGCTGCGGCAGAAGCGGATTTTGTCGTCTGTTTCTACAACCCACGCAGCCGGGGACGGGAAGCGCATTTGGCGCGGGCATTTGCTTTGATGGCCCCGTGGAAACCGGCTGAAACGCCCGTCGGTGTGGTGAAAGCAGCGGAACGCAAGCATGAGGAAAAATGGCTGACGACGTTTGGTGCTATGGATTTTTCCCGCGTGGATATGCGCAGTCTGGTGATTGTGGGTAATCAGTCAACTTACATACGCGATGGGCTGATGATCACTCCCAGAGGGTACAAACTATGAAACAGCCGCTGATCCACATTTTTGGCGGCACGAGTGATGCCCGCCAGATTTGCGTGATGATGGATACTGCCGGCATAGATTATTGCTTGTCAGTGGCTACGCCAACGGGAGCGCAACAGGCAACAGGGATCCGTGGTGAAATTGTCATTGGCCGGATGGAATCCGAAGGCATGGTTGAATATCTGCGAAAGCGGGGTACGAGAATGGTGATCGATGCTTCTCATCCTTATGCCGAACAGTTGAGCCACAACATTGTGAACGCCTGTCAAAAGTTGGGACTTCCTCTCATTCGTTATATTCGCCCCAGCGATATTGACGCCGTTGAACATCCTCTCATTTATAAAGTGGCAAACGTTGAACAGGCGTGTGAAGTGGCTGCCAGCCTGGGTTCACGGATTTTGCTGACCACGGGCAGCAAGCAATTAGCGGATTATGTGACCCGCCTGAAAGGAAAAACGGTGCTGGCTCGCGTGTTGCCGACAGCGGAAGTTCTGGCGATGTGCGAATCCTGTGGTTTGTCAGTGGATCAGATTTTTGCCCTGAAAGGCCCGTTCAGTGCTGATTTTAACCGGGCATTTTACCAATTTTGTCAGGCGGAAGTTGTGATCACCAAAGAATCAGGTGAACAGGGCGGTTTCAAAGAAAAAGTTGAACCGTGCCTTTCCCTTGGTTTGCCCTGCATTGTGATTTGCCGTCCGGGTCACCCATTTTCAGGAGACGATATAAAGCAGGCCAATGGATTAGAGGAGGTGCAACAGTTTTTGGCGGATTTTTCAAGGCAGGTAACCAACAAGATAGGTAACCAATAAGGGAGAGCAAAATGAAGAAAGCATTATTGGTGATAAGTTTTGGAACCAGTTATCCGGAAACGCTAAAAAACAATATCGAAGCCTGTGAGCAGCAACTGGCGTCAGTTTTTCCAGACAGGGAACTCTTTCGGGCTTTTACTTCCGGCATGATCATCCGCAAGTTGCGCCAGCGTGACGGCGTTCATATTGATACGCCCCATGATGCACTGACCAGATTGCATCATGCCGGCTATAACGACGTTGCTGTTCAGTGTCTGCATATTATTAATGGCGATGAGTATGAAAAGGTACTTCATGAGGTAGAAAAATTCCGTCCCCGTTTTAAACGGCTGGTGCTGGGTACTCCACTGCTCACCCGTTTTGACGATTATGTGCAATTGATGCAGGCATTGAGCCACCAGCTTCCGCGATTGGCGGGTAATGAATGTGTCGTTTTTATGGGGCACGGCGCAACGCATCATGCTTTTTCTGCTTATGCCTGTCTGGATCATCTGATGAACCATTACCACTTTCCGGCACGCGTCGGCGCAATAGAAAGCTACCCTGAACTTCCCTTGATCATTAAGGGGTTAAAAGAACAGGGGATCTGCAAAGTTTACCTGATGCCGCTGATGCTGGTGGCAGGGGATCATGCCATCAATGATATGGCTTCAAATGAAGAAGGTTCCTGGAAATCTCAGTTGGAAAAAGTGGGGATTATCGCCATCCCTTGGTTGCAGGGATTGGGTGAAAACCCAATGATTCGGCAGATGTTTGTGGATCATCTTACCTGTGCCCTCAATGATGAGGAGAAAGTCTGATGAGTGGAAAAATCAAGGCCGGAAAACTGTATGTCATGGGCGTTGGGCCGGGAGCCAGCGATCTGATTACCGTGCGGGCGGCGCGTATTCTCTCTGAACTTGATGTCATTTATACCCCGACGGGCAAAAAAGGCACTCAAAGCCTCGCTCATTCCATTATCGAAGAATACCTCTCACCCACGACTCAAGTATGCACTTACCATTTTTTAATGAAAGGTGAGAGGGCAGCAAAAGAAGCGGTATGGAATGAAGTGGCGCAAGCTTTAAAAGAGGAGATTGCCAGCGGCAGGAAAGTGGGTTTTATCACCTTGGGCGATCCCATGCTGTTCAGTACGTGGGTATTTCTTTTAGAGCGAATGATTTCCTTGGAACAAATAGCTGCGCAACAGATGAAAAATCCGCCTTGGCTGGAAATAGTACCGGGAATTACTTCATTCTCGGCCATTGCTGCGGCGGGTGTCATGCCATTGGCGATGGAAAATCAGACGCTGGTTGTTATCTCCTGCATGGCACCTGAAACCGTTCTGGAACAGGCGTTACTTAACCATGACTGTATTGTCCTGATGAAAGTCTATTCGCGTTTCGCGCTGATACATGAACTGTTGCGTCGGCACAATTTACTGGAATATGCGTTGATGATGGCAGATGCCACTTTACCGACGGAACAGTGCTGGCGTGATCTTGCGGCACTGTCTCCTGATGTCTCTCCCAACGCAGCAGACAGTGAACAGGCTTTATCATATTTCTCAACGATTTTGATTAATAAAAACTGGCAATTATCGAGGTGAATTATGCAACAGCAACTAACGAAGTTTTCGTTATCTGGTGCGGCTATCACACTGTTTTTAGCATTGTCTTTGACGTTTGCGCCACAAGAAGCCTTTGCTATGCATGTGATGGAAGGATTTTTGCCACCGATGTGGGCATTGGCATGGTGGCTGGCTTTTTTGCCTTGTCTGGCGGCAGGATTAGTCAGGCTACGCCAAATTGTGCAGGAAGACAGTAATCAGAAGGTCTTATTGGCACTGTGTGGGGCATTTATTTTCGTCCTTTCGGCATTGAAAATTCCTTCTGTCACCGGCAGTTGTTCCCATCCGACAGGTGTTGCCTTAGCCGTGATTTTGTTTGGCCCCTCCGTTGTGGCGGTACTTGGCGCAATTGTCCTGCTGTTTCAGGCATTATTGCTCGCACATGGCGGTATCACGACGTTAGGAGCCAATGGGATGTCGATGGCTGTGATCGGCCCATTGGTGGGTTATCTGGTATGGCGGTTCTCCTGCAAAATGGGGATGCGTAAAGATGTCAGTGTCTTCTTGTGTGCTTTTGTGGCCGATATTGTCACTTACACCGTGACTTCCGTTCAGTTGGGTGTTGCTTTCCCCGACCCGCAACTGGGTATGGCTGCCGCCACCCTCAAATTTATGGGTATTTTCTGCATAACCCAACTACCTATCGCGGTGGCTGAAGGCTTACTGACGGTGTTGATTTACGACCAGCTCGTTAAAAGACAATTAATTCAGGCCCGTAGTGCTTAAGGAGTGTTGAAGATGAAAAAGACATTGATATTACTGTCCCTCGTTGCGGCATTGTGCATCATTCCATTTTTCATTGATCACGGTGGGGAATTTGGTGGGGCAGATGGTCAGGCAGAAGCACAAATCATGGAAATTGCCCCGGATTATACTCCGTGGTTTGAATCCTTGTATGAACCTGCCAGTGGCGAAATAGAAAGCCTGCTGTTTACTTTACAGGGATGTCTGGGCACTGCCGTGATTTTCTACATTCTTGGTTATTATCGCCGTACCCGAAAAGATCATGAGTCGGAAAGATCATGATCGGAATCGATAAACTCAGTTATCAGAGCCGTTGGCGTGACAAAGATCCCAGAGCGAAATTCGCCCTGTATCTCTTGTTTATGGCCGCGGCAATGGTGCTTTCTCCGGTATGGCAAGCTGTGTTGGTTGTTGGACTTGCCATGTTGAGCTGCTATCTGTTGCGAATTAGCTTACTGCGTTACCTGAAATGGTTGTTGCTCCCTGTGGGTTTTTTGGGACTTGGCCTGATTGCCATCGTATTGTCAGCAAGCCCACAGCCGGACAGCCTGCTGTGGGGATTTCAGGCCGGACAATATTGGTTCGGCCTTGACCCACAAGGGGTAGTGATGGCTCATCAGGCTCTCTGGCGCAGTCTGGCGGCGCTATCGGCAACGTTCTGGTTCATGATGAATATGCCTTTTGAACAGATGATCAAACTGCTCAAATTTTGTCGTGTTCCTCACTTGTTGATCGAACAAATCCTGCTGACGTGGCGTTTTATCTTTATCTTTTTGGAAGAAGCGGTGGCAATCCATCATGCACAGTCATTACGGTTTGGTTATTCATCCTTGCGAACCAGTTACCGTTCGCTGGCAATGCTGATCAGCATGTTGTTTTCGCGGGTGATGAGTCGTTACCAGCAAATGAGTATTGCGTTGGAACTTAAGTTGTATCAGGGCGATTTTCATTTATGAGATGCCGGTTGAGTGTGGAGAGGAAAAACAGAAGAGGCGGACAATATGTTAGAAACACGGGCACTGTATTTCGGTTATCAGGATGAACCTATCTTGAAAGATCTGACCCTTGATTTCAGCCGTCATCAAGTTACCGGAATTATCGGAGCGAATGGTTGTGGTAAATCGACATTACTGATGAATCTTTCCGGAGTTTTGCGTCCACAGCAAGGAGCGGTCTGGTGGAATAATGCGCCATTGGATTACAGCAAAAAAGGTTTGATGGCGTTGCGACAGCATGTTGTTACCGTGTTCCAAGATCCCGATCAACAGATCTTTTATACAGATATAGAAAGTGATCTGGCCTTCAGTTTACGTAATCTGGGGGTTGATGAAACTGAAATTCAGCGCAGGATCGAACAGGCGCTGAACTTGGTGGATGCTCATACTTTCCGTAACAAACCCATTCAATACTTGAGCTTCGGACAGAAAAAGCGTGTCGCCATTGCGGGAGCATTGGTGATGGAGTTTGATTATTTGCTATTGGATGAACCCACCGCAGGGCTTGATCCCGCAGGCCGCAAACAAATGTTGGAAATCATCGGTATGATTGCCGACAAAGGGAAGCGGATCATTATTTCCAGTCATGATATCGATTTGATCTATCAGATCTGTGATGGTTTGTATGTATTATCGGATGGTGAAATGATCAGTGCCGGTAAACCGGAGATTGTACTGCGGGAAAAAACACAACTTGAACAGGCGGGCTTAACACAGCCGTGGTTAGTGAAACTCCATTGCGAAGCCGGTTTACCTTTGTGTAAGAGTGAGCAGGAACTTTTTGCGATTTTGCGTGAAGCCAATTAAATAAGGGAGAACAGACAATGACATTATCGCTGATGATTCAGGGAACCGCGTCTGATGTAGGAAAAAGTGTGCTGGTGGCGGGATTTTGTCGAATATTCTCGCAGGATGGCTATCGCTGTACTCCTTTCAAATCACAGAATATGGCACTGAATTCTGGCATTACTGCCGATGGCAAAGAGATGGGACGAGCGCAGATATTTCAGGCAGAAGCAGCAGGTATTGCACCGGATGTCCGCATGAACCCTGTGTTGCTGAAACCCACCAGCGATCGCAAAGCGCAAGTGGTTTTCATGGGAAAAGTAATGTGCAGCATGAATGCGGTGGAATATCACGAACATAAACCCCAACTGCTCCAGCAAATTCTGGAGGCATATAACGGCCTGGCGGCAGAAACGGACATTATGGTGTTAGAAGGCGCGGGCAGTCCGGCAGAAATCAATCTGCGTGATCGCGATATCGTCAATATGGGCATGGCTGAATTAGTGGATGCGCCAGTGATCCTTGTGGCGGATATCGATCGGGGTGGGGTATTTGCATCGATTTACGGCACGCTGGCCTTACTCACACCAGAGGAAAAAGAACGGGTCAAGGGCGTGATTATCAATAAGTTTCGTGGTGATCCTGCGTTATTAAAATCAGGTATTGATCAGATCGAAGCCTTGACGCAAGTCCCGATCTTGGGTGTTTTGCCGTGGCTGGATCTTGATCTGGAAGATGAAGACAGTGTTGCTTTGCAGTTGAGGAAACATGAGCAGTTGAGGAAACATGATCAGTCGGAGAAAGAAGCAGGAGATTATCTCGATATCGCGGTGATTCAATACCCTCATATTGCCAATTTTACGGATTTCAACGCGCTGGCGGCTCAACCGGATGTGCACCTGCGTTATATCTCTGAGCCTGCTGCGCTTCAGGGCGCTGATCTTATTATTCTTCCCGGCAGTAAAAATACCTTAAGTGATCTGGCATGGCTAAAAATCCAAGGGTTTGATCAGGCTATTATCAATGTTCACCAAAAAAACGTTCACCAAAAAAACGTTCACCAGAAAAATGCCCATCAGAAACAAGTGCCGATTATTGGGATCTGTGGCGGTTACCAAATGTTAGGGAAGCAGATTGTGGATGAAGTGGAATCCGGCTTAACTCAAATGGCAGGCTTGGGATTATTGGATACTGAAACACAATTCGCTCACGAAAAGCAGACGGCACAAGTGACGGGCGTTGTGATGCCGGCATTATCGGGAATGCTGAATTTATGCAGTGAACAGCCGATTACGGGTTATGAAATTCATATGGGAATGACCCGGCTTGGTAAGCAGGCAACGCCTTTCGCCAAAATGCATTTACATAATGGTGAGGAAAAAATCTGGTTTGATGGCGCTGTTACTCAGGATGGCTTGGTGATGGGAAGTTATCTGCATGGTTTGTTTGACCAGAATGCTTTCACCCGGTCGTTATTAAATCAGCTCCGTATATATAAGGGTTACGCGCCATTGGAAAATATGGCTTTCAGTTACTTCCAACATAAAGAAAAACAATTCAACATATTGGCTGCCAGCATGCGTGAACATCTGGATATCGGGCGGATTTACCAGTTAATGCGTGAGCACGAATTGTTGAGAGAAAGAAGCATAGCATATGATGGAGTCACGCCATGATTTTGGTGACAGGAGGGGCGCGCAGTGGAAAAAGCAGCCATGCTGAACGCCTGATTGCTGAACAATGCGAACAAGTATTGTATATTGCCACGGCTCAGGTGACAGATGCGGAAATGGCAGCCCGTATTGAGCGACATAAACAGGAACGCCCGGCACATTGGCGGACTTGGGAAGGCCATCAAAACTTAGGTTTCGTTATCCGCCAGCACCGCCAACCCCAAGAGGGCGTTATACTTGAATGTGTCACGACATTAATTGCTAACTTATTATTTGATTTATCGGGTGGAAGATCACCTGATGAACTGGATTTTGCATCATTGGAGGTGTCTATCCATCATCAGATTGATGACCTGATTGATGCCAGCGTGATGTGCCCTACGCCAGTCTGTTTGGTGACCAATGAATTAGGGATGGGCATCACACCTGAAAACAGATTGGCGCGCCATTTTGTCGATATCGCCGGACGTGTCAACCAAAAGCTAGCACGGGCGGCTAAAGAAGTCTGGTTTTTGGTTTCAGGCATTGAGGTAAAGATTAAATGAAACTGAGCCTTTTTTGGGCCACATTACAGTTTTTGACACGGCTTCCTGTTCCTGAAAGATGGGGGGCGGGGGTTCATTTCCAACAATATTGGCGTGGTGTTCCCTATTTTCCATTGGTTGGCCTGATTGTCGGTGGCTTGGCTGGTTTGGTCTCGCTCTCTATCAGCCAGTCTGGTGGAGGCATGTATATCAGTGCAATTGGTTATGTACTGGCATTGGCTCTGCTAACGGGCGGGCTACATTTAGATGGATTGGCGGATACCTGTGATGGGATCTTCTCCGCCCGCCAGCGAGAAAAAATGTTGGAGATCATGCGTGATAGCCGGCTTGGGACTTATGGCGGCATCGGGTTAATTTTCTGCATATTGATTAAAACATTAACTGTTTCAGAAATCTCTTATTACTCCTTTTTTGACCTGCTCGCGATATTGACATGTGCACCGATTGTCGGGCGCACAGCGGTAGTACTTTTAATGTATGAGCAACGTTATGCCCGTGAAGGTGAAGGGATGGGAAGTAGTTATATTGGCCGAATCTCATCTTACTCTACTGCGTTGACTTTATTAGTAGGGGGAGTCTTGGTGATGGCTCTGGGAAACTGGCAAGGCCTGACGGCAATGATGATAACACTGCTTGTGGTTTATGGACTTGCTTTGTTTTTCAATTATCGTCTTGGCGGGCAAACTGGCGATACATTGGGCGCTTCCATTGAAGCAGGGGAAGTGGTTTTTTTATTGGTGATGGCGTGGAATAAATAAGATACGTAGGGAGAGAATCATCAAATGCGGATTTTTCTCGTACGGCATGGGCAGACACAAGCCAACATTGATGGTGTCTTTTGCGGCAAAACTGACTTACCCTTGACGGAAGTAGGAGTGAAGCAGGCGCAACAGCTTGCCATTGCATTGAAAAATATTACCTTTCAATCCGTCCACTGTAGTAAAAAGCAGCGAGCACACCAAACAGCACAAATCATTTCTTCATCAGGCATACAAAATGACAGCCGTCTCAATGAATTGGATTTTGGGGCATGGGAATTGCGTCATCACGAAAATATCGCTAAAGAAGATCCACAGGCTTGGTCACGCTGGCTGGTGGACTGGCAACAGGGTTGCCCACCGGAGGGGGAATCATTCAGGCATTTTGCGGAGCGGGTGAAAGAGTACACTGAAGAATTACGTTCTGATGCGGTTTCAGTAAATCGTCTGATTGTTGCGCATCAGGGGGTTTTGGGATTATTGCTTGCCGGATTACTCAAACTGCCGGTAACCGCCATGTGGTCTTTTCCCTTTCAACAGGGCACTTACAGTATTGTCGATAATCACGCGGGATTTATTATCTTGCGTGCATTTAATGTTCAGACCGAATATTGGCCGGAAGGATAAAGATGACTCTTCAATCTTTGATTAGTGCAATTCGCCCCTTAAATCGGGTGAATATGGAAAAAGCGGCACAGCACATTGACAGTTTGGTCAAGCCGTTGGGTAGCTTAGGGCGGCTTGAAACGCTGGCGATACAATTGTCCGGCATGTCAGGCATTCGTGATCTGCGGGATCTGCAAAAAGAGATCATTGTGATGTGCGCTGATCACGGTGTATATGATGAAGGTGTAGCTATTTCGCCTAAAAATGTCACGGCTATACAGGCACGCAATATGTTGGAGGGATTAACAGGTGTTTGTGTGTTGGCGAAAAACAGTGGAACGCAGGTTTTGCCTGTGGATATTGGCATTGATTGTGAGCCGATTGAACATTTGTTGTCTCTGAAAGTTGCGCGAGGGAGCGGTAATATTGCGCAGGGATCGGCGATGGATTACGAGCAGGCTGAAATGCTATTGCTGTCAAGTGCACAACTGGTGCAGCAGCGTATTGCAGCAGGGATAACGGTGTTTGGCGTAGGGGAGCTGGGCATTGCCAATACGACTTCGGCGGCTGCGGTTACCTGTGTTCTGACAGAGAGTGATCCCTGTGATGTGGTCGGGTTAGGGGCGAATTTTCCCCCTGAGCAGTTGGTGCACAAACAATCCATTGTACGGCAAGCCATTGCTGTCAATCGGCCGGATAGCAGAAACGCCCTTGATGTGTTGGCAAAAGTCGGGGGATTTGATCTTGTCGGCATGACGGGCGTGATTCTGGGAGCAGCGGCTTCCGGAGTGCCTGTTGTACTTGATGGTTTTTTATCTTATGCGTCAGCGCTGGCAGCGTGTCAGATCTCGCCCATTGCGCGGGATTATTGTATCCCTTCCCATATGTCGGCAGAAAAAGGCTCGGCACTGGCATTATATCATTTGAATCTGCAACCTTATCTGCATTTAGATTTGCGTCTTGGTGAGGGCAGCGGGGCGGCTATTGCCATGTCCTTGATTGATGCTGCTTGCGCGATGTATTGTCATATGGGTAAGTTGGCAACTAGCGGGATCAGTTTGCCGATACCAGAAAGGTCGCACATAACGCGACCTCTGGAAATATAACTCAGGTCAAAGTCATATCATTATCTTATTTTCCAGAATCAGGCCCGGCTCCAGAGCAATATGGCTTATGTAAGCCCAATGAATCTTATAAAAGCTTATAATTTAATTGTTGTTAATGTCTTATACCCATCGTTTTTCAAGTTGCAGCTTTGTTGGCTGCATCTTGAAATCCATTGAGTATATAAGCTTAATTTTTAACATGTTCTCTCAATAGATTTTTCATAATTTTCCCATTCGCATTTCGGGGTAGTGTTAAAAAAGTATATCCTTTCGGCCGTTTATACCGTGCTACTACCGTACAAATATAATCATTTAATTCTTGTTCCATCACTGAACTATTTTCATCTAATTCAATAAAGGCATGGGGAACTTCTCCCCAATAAGGATCAGGTTTCGCGACGACGGCGGCGGCTGAAATACCGGGATAACTGGATAGGGCATTTTCTAATTCAAGGCTGGAAATGTTCTCACCACCGGAAATAATAATATCTTTTTTTCTATCGATGATTTTGATATAGCCATCAGGGTCAACAACGGCTAAATCTCCGGTATAAAACCATTGGCTGGTCGTCTCTGGCGTAACATGACGTGCCGGATCGTAAGAAGCGACAATATTTCCACGGATGGCAATTTCCCCAATGCTTTTGCCATCAAAAGGAACTTCCAGTCCGTTATTTTCGTCAATAACACTAACCTGCCCCTGTAAATTGGAAACGATCCCCTGGCGCATCTTCTTTAATATCATTTCTGATCTTGGCAAATCTTCCCACTCAGGTTTATTTTCACAGATAACGACAGGCCCATAAGTCTCGGTTAAACCATAGACATGTGTTGCCGTAATGCCAATGGAATCCAATAGAGAAAATACCATTTCTGTTGGCGGGGCTCCTGCAATAAGTGCATAAACGCGACCACCAAAATGTTTTCCGTATTTTTGTGCCGCTTTGCCCAAAGAGTAGTGAACAATTGGGGCACCACAATAGTGTGTTACATTATTTTCCTGCATAAGCGTTATTACTTCTTCTGCATCAAATTTTTTCATACAGACATGAGTGCCAGCCCGTGCTGCAATTGCCCATGGAAAACACCAGCCATTACAATGAAACATAGGAAGTGTCCATAAAAAGACAGAGCGCTTGGGCATATCCCAATCCAATATATTGGAAATGGCGTTAAGATAGGCGCCACGGTGAGAGTAAACGACTAGCTTAGGTTGCCCGCTGGTTCCTGAAGTCGAATTAATACTGATGGCTTCTTGTTCGTCAATCTGGGTAAATGATAGGGTTTTTGATATGTTTTCGGTTATCAATGATTCATAAGGAATAAATTCATATTCAGTTGTATATATTGAGGTGGTTGAATTATTCGTATCAACAATAATTATCTTGATTTGACTATTGAAAGTAACATTATCTAATAACGAAATATAACTCTTGTCGATAAATAATATTTTGGGGCCGAGTTTTTCAAAAATAAAATTTAATGTCGCTGCATCTGTCCGTGTACTCAGGGCATTAAGAATGCCACCAGCCAGAGGAATAGCAAAATGTAATTCGAGTAATTCGTGGGTATTGGGTAAAAGAGCGGATACGACGCTCTCTTTACTCACCCCCATTTGTTGAAGTGAGATAGCAATTCTTTCGCAGCGATTGGCATATTGGCGCCATGTCCAACGGTGTTTTCCATCGATAACGGCAATATCATCGCCACCACTTAATACGGCTCTTTTAAGAAATAAAATCGGTGATAATGCTGTGCCATCATATTTATTTAGGAATGAATTATCGAGAGTCATATTTTTACCTCATTTTGTCATGCCCTTTAAAATTAACAGGATAACTTCAAATAATTAACATTATGTTAATATAATAAGGATATTTTTTAATATACTGTTTCCATTTATTAATATTGATGAATCAATCACTAAAAAATATATTGAAAAATTACATTCAACTTAATAAAAAAACTCCATCTATTAATATAAAAGGAAACAGTTATGTTTAATTTAGCAGGAAAAATTGCTTTTATCTCAGGTGGAACCAAAGGTATTGGCAAGGGCATTGCAAAAGTGTTGAAGCAAGCTGGTGCGATTACCATTATCGCGGGTACTGATAGCGTGAAAGGGGAATCAGTCGCTAAAGAGCTAGGGGTTGATTTTATTTCCCTTGATGTTACGGATCAGGCTGAATGTAAAAGTGTCATTGATAAGATTGTTAAAAAATATGGCAGGCTCGATATTCTTTGCTCTAATGCAGGTATTTTTCCACAACATTATCTTAAAGACATGACCGTTGAAGATTGGGATTTAGTTCATACTGTCAATCTCAAAGGGACATTTTTCTTAGTTCAAGCGGCATTGAATGTGATGGAAAAGCAACGTTATGGACGAGTTGTAATTACTTCTTCAATAACCGGAGAAATCACGGGTCTTTCAGGCTACAGTCACTATGGTGCAAGTAAAGCAGGGCAGTTAGGGTTTATGCGTAGTGCTGCATTGGAATATGCAGGCCAGGGTATTACCATTAATGCCGTTATGCCGGGCATGATCATGACTGAAGGCTTACAGTCATTTGGTGATGATTTCCTTGATCATGCGAAAAATATCACACCAATGCGAGAATTGGGGACACCAGAAGATATCGGTTATGCAGCCTGTTTTCTGGCATCTGATGAGGCGAAATATATTACCGGGCAAACAATTGTTGTTGATGGAGGACAGGTTCTGCCTGAAGTACAGGAAATCTGATTGCTTTTACAAGGATTGTAGTAACATGATTGCCGTAATACAGAAGAAAAGGGTAAAATGGCTACCCAATAAACACAGGAAGGGGATGATATTCTCTTCCTGATTTTTATTGTCTGAATCAGGTAAAGGATATTATGTTATTGAACTATGAACGTAACCCGCTCCCACTGCCAAATGGGCACAATAAAGTGTTGCTGCACTCATGTTGTGCGCCATGTTCTGGGGAAGTCATGGAAGCAATGCTGGCTTCAGGGATTGATTTCACGATATTTTTCTATAATCCCAATATTCATCCCCTAAAAGAATATGAACTACGCAAAGATGAAAATATTCGTTTTGCGGAGCAAATGGGTATTCCTTTTATTGACGCTGATTACGACCGTGATAATTGGTTTGAACGCGCGAAAGGAATGGAAAATGAACCTGAACGTGGTATTCGTTGCACAATGTGTTTTGATATGCGCTTTGAGCGAACCGCGTTATATGCCCATGAAAATGGTTTCTCTGTGATTACCAGCTCGCTGGGTATTTCTCGTTGGAAGAATATGCAGCAAATTAATGAATGTGGTGTTCGGGCCGCTTCTCATTATCCTGAACTCATGTATTGGGAATATAACTGGCGAAAAGCCGGTGGTTCTTCCCGCATGATAGAGATCAGCAAACGTGAAGAGTTCTATCAGCAGGAATATTGTGGTTGTATTTATTCTCTCAGAGATACGAACCGACATCGTCTGGCTTCGGGACGTGAAAGAATAAAATTGGGTACTGTCTTTTATAGTGCAGATAGCGGGAAAAAAGATAGCTAATTGCATCGATTTTCTTGAAGTAATTTTACTTTAATCATGGTGATAATATCTATTTAGTATTTCACCTGACTATTTTGTTTGTTATTTGTTTAATCCGGCGGATGCAATAAACAGGATATCAGCAACATTCAGGATGAGCTTTCGCATATAGATTGAGATAGTTACGTATTTTATAATACTCCGCTTGACGATTTCAGGAGAAGATAAAAAAAAGCCTGCACGGGCAAGTGCAGGCCAAAGATACGGCAAATATAAAAACCCTGGTGGTGACTTGGAGCGAACCTAGTTAGGCTCTGAATAGTGATGAGTCACCATGACTATATGTGAGATGGGATACTGCCGTCCAATGGATTGCACAGATCAATCAAGGAAGATTGATCGATAAAAGCAATCGTTCATTGATCTAATAAACAGAGGAAATGATCATTAATCTTTGCCATATCTGGCGCGATTAGGTGTACAACCAAAACGCCGTCGATAACTTTGGGTAAAATAGGACTGACTGGAAAAACCCGATTCTAATGAAATATCGGCAATACTCATTTCGCTGTTTAGCAATAATTGATGGGCATACAGAATACGCTGTTCGCTGATCCAAGCTCTGGGGGAAGTACCATAGACGCTGTTAAAAAGTTCTTTAAAGGAAGTCAGTCCCATACCGAACTCACGTGCAAAGTCATTCAATCTCCACTCTTTTAGATAATGGTTCTCCATAAATGTTTGCAAACGTTCTACCTGACGATTGCTTAACTTCCGTAGTACAGACATTAGCAATGCTCCCTGTTCACTCAAGGAAAGCAACAGCAGTAGTTCTTCCACTCTTAATTGAATCAAGGCTGGCGGGTAATCATGAGCCAGTAAATTGGCGAGTCCGCGAATGCTTTCCGTCAGTAGGGGAAACTGATTAAAAGGAATCAGCCTGTAAGCAGGAAAATCTTGCCGCTCTATTTTGCTGAGTAACGAACCAAAACGTTTTAAAAAACTGCGCAGGAACTCCATATGTAATGGTAACCATAATACCTGACAACTTTCCGTATTGGTTCTGGCAGCATAACTTCCCGGATGAGTAAAAAGGATCTCATTCGATGTGATGTGATAAGTATTGATGCAATCTTTCCAGACCATTTCTCCATCAAGTAAAATATACAGCCCTCTTTGTTTATGTTCCAGAATATTGAAGTCCGGTATGGTTAATTGGATAGTACAAATACTCTTTTTATTTAAGCCCGTCGTCCTTTTCATTTAATACTCCTAATTTTCCTTATCATGAGTAATCATTTTTTTTGATGAGTGCATGGTGTATTTATTATATTAATTAATGGATGATGAAAAAACCTTCCCTATGGCACTCAGATTATCTTTATTGATAAACAGAATGCAGGTTTAATCTGGATTGAAAGATCTTGAAATTTCATGCGTAACATCAATTAAATCACTTAGGGTATTATATATCTAAATAAATATTTGTGTTAGGTTTAAGTGGTATTTTTTATATAAATTTATCCGGCCTGCTTTTTTTGTGATTAAAAATAACTTTTTCATAATATGTTTGTTTTTTTATCTTGTGTTGTTTGATTTTTATCTTATTTCTGTGGATATGGTCACTGTGGTAGGTTAATGGCTAATAAGATGAATAACTGTTGAAATACAAAGGATTATGGATAATTTCGCAACGTAATCTAATATCATTTCCGAGCATTAATTGAGGTATTTACAGTGGTGAAAGTTAACAAAATGGATTATCTGTAATTTTAATTACAAAGTGGATTTTGACCTGATTATTACGTATGTTTCATTTTGCAAGTTAACATTAAGACATCATTTCTATATCTTAAAAGTCAATTGTATTTTCTTGTCAAAGAAGAAAATGATATTCATATCAAAAGCATAAATTTACTACTTCGGCTAAGGCATCTCATTTCTATCTCTGTGGATGTGAGTTTCAGGCTCTTTAATTCACTCATATCCTGATAAAAAGAAACGATAGTTAACAAAAAGATTTATTCGGATAATGAGGACCCTGTAGATATGGAAAGTGCCAGAGAAGCAATACAAGTATATTAGGCCATTATTTAACCGTAAAATAGGGAGTAAGAAACGAATATATTAATCTTTTGTTTTTTATTGTTGCGCGGTTATTGATCAATGTGGTTGTTATCGATCAAATTTATCGTGTTAGGTTTTTTATATTTTATAAATATAGAATAAATGAATTCCAATTCAGAGGGTTAAACTCAAATAGCAACTTTATCCGTGTAATAACGCTATAAATACCTCTGTTATAGCTTCGTAGATTGTTTTTTATACTTGTACAATGCTAGGATGTGTTTTCACAGCCCTTTTTCTATACCTGCTAAGGCATATCCGTAGATATATTTGCTGATGAAATATAAGAAAAAACTAAAAAAACGAGAAACATATGGAAAAGTATCGTTTTTCAGATAACGCTTTTTTATACAGTCTATGGCTCCTTTGGGGGAGCGCATTAGGACTCTATCTGTATGGTGCTTATATTAGTTGTACCATAACAGCAATTTTATCTTTTTTAGCCTTAGTATTTTACTTTGTAAATATGAAATTGAGAATAAACGCTATGTTTGGAAAAAAAACTGAGACACCTGTTGCCAGCTCTACTACACCAGTTAAGAGCATACAGTTTGAAGAGAAAAAGCTCCCTGAAGCTGAGATTCGTCCCAACACCATTGTTGCCAAAAACTCAGTATTCAAGGGTGATATTGAAATGGACGGGGATATCCAAATCTGGGGTAAAGTCATTGGTAATATTCGCGTAAAAGGTGGTGCAATTCGTATTATGCATGCCGGCAAAATTGAAGGTGAGCTCAATGCCCCTGAAATCATCATTGATGGTCATGTTGAAGGTACATGCTGTGCGGAAACGTTGGAGATTCTGGAACATGGCGAATTGAGAGGTATCAGCCGCTGCGGAAGTATGTCAATTCGCCGTGGTGGGTTATTTGTCGGTCAGTCTGAACAGGTTGAAAATAAGAAAAAAGCAGAAATTGAACGCGTTATTGCCATTAGGGATAGTCAGGGAGATAAACCAAAAGCTAAAAATAACGCTTGATAATCGTTTGTAAAATAAGACTATAAAACTGCCGGGGAATATGTATGATTTCCCGGCAGTTTTTTATTATCGGTTAAATTTTACCTGAATTTCAAGGAGGCATCATGATTGTTGAATTGGATACAGAAAGGTTGTGGCTTCGTGCTTGGAAGGAAGAAGATAAAGAACCTTTTTTTCGCTTAAACAGCAATCCTGAAGTGATGGAGTTTTTCCCTAATACATTGACTAAAGAACAGAGTGATACTTTAGTTGATAATATTGTTCGCAAGTTTGAAACGCAGGGCGGTTGGGGATTATGGGCAGTTGAATTAAAGCAGAGTGGTGAGTTTATTGGCTTTGTCGGGCTGAATATTCCTGACATCAAATTTCCCTTTTCTCCTTTCGTTGAGATCGGCTGGCGGTTGGATAAGCTATTCTGGGGAAAAGGTTACGCCTGTGAAGCGGCTCGTAAAATTCTTGATTTCGCCTTTACGGAAGTTGGGTTAGAAGAAGTAGTCGCTTTCACGACTGTCTCTAATTATCGCTCTGAGAGTGTCATGAAAAAGTTGGGGATGATCAGGGATGAAAAAACGTTTTTCCACCCTGCATTAGCAGAAGATCACCCATTGAGGGAGCATGTCTTGTATCGGCTTCGGCGTTCACATGACGAGTGAAACGCACTAAGCATTACAGACGAATATTCCTGCGGAAATTGTAAGTGAGCGCCATTAAACGCCATCAAGGTTATCCTAATGGATAGAGATAACCTTGATGGAAACCGTTTTATGCCGGATTGTTATTGTCTGGAAATGACCAGAGCAACGCGGCCGATAAATTGAATGTCGCTGGTTGCACAATCAAAAGTGACATCATTATCACTGACCCGAATCTTGCTGATCGGGATTTTGGCAATCTTCTTGATGCTGTGCATGCCTTCAATATCCACCAGCCATAGGCCATCTTGGATATTATCTTCCTGAGTATCCAGCAGATACCATGCAGAACCATCATCAACAACCAGTGGGTTTTTGTGTTCCTTGGAAATTAATTCGCTATCCAAAATTACAGGGGGAGCTTCGTTTAGCCTGCCTCCTGACAGCTTTACACGAGAGATCGACGGAGCAATGATATCTTCCAGTCGCTCTGTTTTCTTTTCACTTTCTCCATCTGGAAATATTTCTCCCTGACCCGTGCTCAGCCACAGCAGTGAGGCTCCAGTTTCAAGATTGCACTGGATGATCCAATCCGCTGGAAAACTATCACGAAGGTAGCGGTTTGCCATCGTGCTTTTGGAAACTCCCAAATGGTCACTTAGGGCTTGGCGTGACTTAAATCCATATGCGCGGACAAGACGTTCAATAGCAGGTCTTCCCCCACTATCGGCCCCCATTTTGATCTCAATATTGGTATTTTTCATTGACAGTACAGATAAGAGCTATTAGTATCCCATAAAAGTTCTTGAATTGAGATCTTTGATGGGCCCAGATTGGTTAAGATGAAAACCAATAAGAGATATTGCATCATGAACGCCCAGATTTCAATCTTTATGCCCCATATAAAAATATTTCAGAAATGGCATTGAGAATGGTCAGAAATGGTTCTGTAGGAAAATGTTGAGGGAAAACATGGCGAATACTGAGAAAGAAAAATTTGCCCAAATAAACCTCGGCCAGCGGCTGGAAGGATTGAATCATTTGTCGAGAATTCGGGCGACGTATTGGGGCGACGATGAAAAGGAGTTAAATCGTTTTTTTGCTGATATGCGTGATAAAAGGGACAGCTACTACGAAGAGAACAAGCGGGCGTTATCCGCCATTCTCTATTTAGCGAATATCCCGTGCTCCCGCCACGACAGTGAATTCAACCACTTTACCCAAGAGGAAAAAAAAGCGCTGATCAAGGCAATGAACCATATTAAGGTTGTTGTTAGTCAGTTTCCAAAGTACCTGACACTATCTCCCGATACGATCTAATTAACACGGTTTTCTAAACGCAGATTTTGAGACATAGCTGAGACATAGCTGACATATTGCTGACATATGGCATGAATACGCCAGGCACACGCATACCTTCAATAGGGTGAAATTGATGAATAGTGACTTTACTGCTAATGAACATAATGGTGATCACAAACAAACTACTATTCACAAACAAACTGCTATGTTCCAGCCGAACATGCCGCAGGGTGTTTCAATGGCAGAACGTTTATTATGGGAAGTCAACGCAGACGATCATCAATGGCGTCACCAGTATATCGGGCAGATGCCGGACTTTCTGGCAAAATATTTCAGCCGCCGTTATGTTGATATCTTTCACCGTTCAGGCCGCCGTGATGCGAATTCTTTCCTGCGAAAAACGGTCGGGCAAAATGTTTTGCCACGATTACAGTTAGTAAAGAAAAGATACCAATTCAACCATTATGTTTCTGGTATAGCGCCTTTTCCTTTTATTGAGCAACTGGAAAAGGTGGCGACATATGATCGTAAACAACTCTTGAAACTGGCTCATGAAGTTGCCGTTTTTATTTCCGGCAATTATGAGCACTATTCTTTAGCGTACTCCCAACAGCATCCATCAACCTCCTTTGAGGGGGATAATAAGCTATTTTCCCGTGTTGCTAAGTTATACGAATTGTTGGCAAAGCTGACTTTGCAATGTAATACGAACCCGCCTTATTGGTATCGTTTCAAGCGTGGGCGTAAAGCGCCATCTATAGATCAACTCTGTTCGGGAATGTTACGCATGATGTCAGCCCGCTGGTGGTATTTTCGCTTAAAGCGCCTGCGTGATGTTCAATCTGAGCATATGGCGATTGCAGTCGGGCAGGTACAGCAAGCTGCTTCTCCTTATGTTTCACGGCAAGCACTGCGGGAATGGCTGGAACAAAAACGGCGTAATCGTGAATTCTTCAAACATTTTGATTTGGAAAATGAAGAAGGAGAACGAATTTCATTGGCAGATTCGGTTGTTCATAGTAATGCTAATCCCGCGATTCGGCGTTGTGAGTTGATGGTCAGAATGCGCGGTTTCGAAAATATCGCTGATAAAATGCACTGTGTCGGGGAATTTTATACTATTACAGCTCCTGCGAAATATCATGCTGTTCAGCATCAAGGGGGCTTTGTCAAATATTGGGATGGCGCTACGCCGACTGATACCCAGCGTTATTTGTGCGGTGTTTGGGCCAAAGCTCGTGCTGCCATCGCTCGTGCAGGGATCAATATATTTGGTTTCCGAGTCGTGGAACCCCATCATGATGGTACTCCTCACTGGCATATGGTGTTGTTCATGCTACCCGAACATTTGCAGCAGGTCAGAGAGATTCTTGGGCATTATGCCCGTCAGGAAGAGCAGCATGAACTAAAGAGCGATGACGCTAAAAAAGCCCGCTTTGATTATCGGGCGATAGATCCCAATAAAGGCAGTGCAACTGGCTATATTGCCAAGTACATTTCCAAAAATATTGATGGCTATGCGCTGGAAGAGGAAACAGATCATGAAACCGGCGAAACCTTGCGCGATATGGCGAAATCAGTGACAGCCTGGGCGAGTCGTTGGCGTATTCGGCAATTCCAACAAATTGGCGGCGCACCGGTTTCAGTTTGGCGCGAATTACGTCGCCTCAGAGAAATGCATTTGTCTGATACCAAAATCAATGCGGTTTTACAGGCAGCCGATGAAGGTAATTGGGCTGCTTATACCCAAGCACAGGGTGGGCCGTGGGTTGCTCGTCGCGATTTGGTTATTCGCTTATCTTACAAACATATCCCGTTTGGCAGTCCTTATGGTGAAGATGTTCATTCCATACAAGGTGTGACATCACCATTTCTACCCCGTATGGAATTTATCTGCACACGTATTCACCAATGGAGCATAGTTCCTAAAACGAATACAGCTTCTACATCAGAACGGATTGTTTATAAAAGAAGCAAAAAATTTTCATCTTGGAGTTCTGTCAATAACTGTACGGATGAACAGTTTAAGTGTTATCGGGATCATAGAATTCACATAGTGGAAAAATCCACCAAATTGGCAAATTTTTCTGCTAAAACAGCAGACAATAGTTATTAACTATCAAATTTAATCACCAGAAAAGGTAAAAACTACTTTAAATTTAGTCTTATTACGTGTACTGTATATATATACAGTTTCTTATGTGGAGGCAGATAGATCAGTGGAATCTCTTATGGAATCATTGGTAGCGCAACGTATCAATTTCATTGCTAGAATGGCAACAAGTTGCGAATGCAATCATGCGGAAGATAAAGAACTGGCACTGGTTTGGATAGCGGAGCTATCTGCACCTTATGAAAAAAGGTTTAATAGTTACCAAAGTAAACTGGATGGTGACTTGTTAGATAATGAGGTGGCCAGTAATAAAATGTTAAGGAATTCAGATTCGATAGAAGAATAGATTTAGCAGGAGAAAAGGATGCGCGTAGAAATACTTTTCGATAGACGAGCTAATGTTTCTGAAGCAGTTATGTCTGCACTTGAAAATGAATTAAGAAAAAGAATATTACCACACTATCCTGATACGCATTTTAGAATTGCAGTCAGCAGTAGTACCTCCGTAAGAGTGACAGGGACAAAAAAAAATAGCGAACAAGAACACATAATGGAACTTATTCAAAACGTCTGGGAGGATGATAGCTGGCTGCCGGATTAAATATGGCGGTTCATAGATATCCTCCAATAGATTTTGATAAGATAAAAAAACAGCACAAAGGCAGGCGCTATTTCCTGCCTTTGTGCTTACTGAAATCAACAAAATTGCTATTCATTTGTATTATCCCCCTAACAATCTCATCTCATTGAGGCATTTTCCCGATTATTCGATCATAACTCTTCGATTTACTGACTATTTTCTGCAAAGAAAAAGGAGAGTGTATGCAAGTTATTGCACAACAAAATGAAACGATTGATGCCATTTGTTGGCGCCATTACGGTCGCACGTTAGGAATGACTGAACGTGTATTGCAGGCAAATCCCGGGTTGGCTGATTTTGGCGCGGTATTGCCTCATGGAACGAAAGTTGAAATGCCGGAATTTATGCCTGTTGCCAGTAAGCCCATGATCCAGCTTTGGGATTAAGGAAAATGTATGGATAAATATAGCCACGCCACCTATGCCTGTGCCAGTACCACTGCCATTTTTTCCGGTCTTTCTTTATATGAGTGGAGTTTTGTGCTGGGGGCATTTGCCAGCATTTCCCTCGGCATCTTAACTTATCGTCTCAATCGTCGGGAGCAGATGAAACGAACTCTGATCCTGAAGAACATCCTGAAAAATCTGGAATTAGAACCTGCGTCAAAATCAGCCAAGATTGTTAGTGAGCTGATAAATCAAGCACCAAAAGATGTGTAACCAGGAGGCTGAACAAATTTGTTGGGAATTAAGTTGGGAATAGGTACGTTGGGGATAGGTACGATGAAAAAAATGCCTTTAATTGTGAGCTTGATAATTGGCATTAATCTTGGTTGGTGGGGGCATCGTTCCTTGTTTCTGAATGAAATAACCAATTTGAAACAACAACATGCTGCACAGCTCGTTGCCATTAACCAAAAAGCGAGTTCAGAAACACTGGCTGCCATCCAACAAATGAAAACTGCACAAAATCGGGTTGCAGAATTGGATGAATATTATTCAGGGAAATTAGCTCATGTCACCGAAGAAAATTCGGTTCTACGTGCTGACATTGCTGCTGGTCATCGGCGGGTGCAAATCGCCGCCGCCAACCTTGCTACCTGTCAGCTCACCCAAAACCGAGATACCGGCACCCGCAGCGTGGGCGATGGAACCCAAGTCGAACTCACTGCAAAAGCTGGACGCACTATTTACGATATCCGAGCCGGGATCATCGGCGATCAAGCCAAATTAGACTACTTGCAACAGTATGTGCGTGATGTTGTCCGGCAGTGTAAGCCAGAATGATCGCATGTTGTCTTAATGCCTTTCAGTTCCATTCAAAAGATAGCGAAAAGCCTTTTTTCATTCTGAAGGAAGGCTTTTATTTTATTGATTTAAAAAGACTTTATCGCTGTATTTGTATGTTGTCTCTTACAATCCCGGTTTAATGTCTGGCCTGCTTTTTCATGGCATTCTTACGTCATGAACACACAACTGACTGAACTGATGCGCTTATTGCGCAACCTGATCCGAACAGGCGTCATTACCCAAGTGGACACCACAAAGGGAATGTGCCGGGTCGCGACAGGCAATCTTGAAACCAACTGGCTGCACTGGTTGACATCCAGAGCGGGAAACTCCCGCACATGGTGGGCGCCCAGTGTCGGTGAGCAGGTTTTATTACTGTCCATAGGCGGAGAACTGACCACCGCCTTTGTATTGCCTGCGATTTTTTCAGATGGGTTTCCGGCTCCATCAACATCACCTGAAGCGACACATATTGAGTTTCCGGACGGTGCCGTAATGGAGTATGAACCGCAATCCGGCGCATTGACTGTGACTGGCATCAAAACCGCGACAGTGACTGCATCGGATTCCGTCCATATTACCGCGCCGGAAATCACCTGTGTCGCCAGCACCCGAATTACGCTGGATACACCGGAAGTCATCTGTACGCAGCTAATGAGCACAGGCAACTTGATTGTGCGCAATGGCGGCAAAATGACGGGCAATATTGAACACACCGGAGGCACATTCAGTTCCAACGGCGTGGTCGTGGATTCTCATAAACACACCGGCATCAGGTCAGGCGGTGACACATCAGGAGGCCCCGTATGATGTATCTGGGAATGAACCGGCTGACGGGCCGGGAGTTGACAGATCTGGCTCATGTCCGGCAATCCGTCAGCGATATTTTATTAACCCCGGTGGGCAGCCGTATTGCACGTCGCACCTACGGCTCTTTACTACCGGAACTGATCGACTGGCCACAGAACTCGGCGCTCCGGCTTCAGGTTATGGCTGCCAGCTATACCGCAATCAGTCGTTGGGAGCCACGTGTGACGCTGACGTCCATCACGATGGAAACCCTACAGGACGGCAGAATGGTGGTGGATATTACGGGTACTTATCATCAATCCGCCAAAGAATTTTCACTTTCGATTCCGGTGAGGTAAGCAATGCCAACAATCGATTTAAGCCAGTTGCCACCACCGGATGTGGTTGAGCCACTGGATTATGAACAACTGCTGGAAGAGCGCAAAAAAGGGTTGATCTCGCTCTACCCAGAAGATCAGCAAGAGGCCATCGCTCGTACCTTGCAACTGGAGTCCGAACCTTTGGTCAAGTTGCTGGAAGAGAACGTTTATCGTGAACTGCTCTTACGCCAACGGGTTAATGAAGCAGCTCGGGCCGTGATGGTGGCCTATTCGACAGGCAGAGATTTGGATCAATTGGGTGCGAATAATAACGTACCCCGCATGATCTTGCGTCCTGCGGATAACTCCACCGTACCACCAACCCCTGCGGTGATGGAGTCTGACAACGACTACCGTGTGCGCATTCCACAGGCTTTTGAAGGCTTGAGCGTAGCCGGTCCGGTCGGTGCTTATGAATACCATGCCCGCAGTGCAGATGGTCGTGTCGCGGATGCCTCAGCAATCAGCCCATCGCCGGCTAACGTCACCGTGACAATTATGTCCCGTGAAGACAAGGGTGTTGCTTCGAAAGAGTTATTGGAGAAAGTCGAAAAGGCATTGAACGACGAAAACGTGCGTCCAGTGGCCGATCGCCTGAAAGTTCAGTCAGCGAATATTGTGGAATATGAAATTGATGCGGTGCTGTACATTTTCCCGACACCGGAATCAGAGCCTATCCGCAAGGCGGCTGAACAAAAACTAAAACGCTATGTTGAAGCGCAACATCGTCTGGGGCGTGACATTCGTTTGTCGGCGATTTATGCCGCACTGCATGTAGAAGGTATCCAGCGTGTAGAACTGAAAGCACCGTTAAAAGACGTGGTGCTGGATAAAACTCAGGCTTCTTACTGCACCAAGACTACATTGACGATGGGAGGCTCGGATGAATGATCGCCTTCTGCCGGTGGGCTCAACCCAGCTAGAACTTGCGGCGGCCAAAGCCTGTGCTCAGTTGCAAAAGGTCAAGGTTCCGCTACGTGAACTGTGGAACCCGGACACTTGCCCGGCTTCACTTCTGCCTTATCTGGCATGGGCATGGTCAGTCGATCGCTGGGACGAACGTTGGTCTGAGAGCACCAAAAGGGAAGTGATCAAAAGTTCATTGTTCCTGCATAAACATAAAGGAACGATTGGTGCGATTCGGCGGGTCGTTGAACCGCTGGGGTATCTCATCCGCGTAAAAGAATGGTGGCAGACCAACGATGCTCCGGGCACCTTCCGATTGGATATTGGCGTACTGGAAAACGGCATCACCCATGAAATGTTCGAGGAACTGGAAAACCTGATTTTTGATGCCAAGCCAGTGAGCCGACATCTGATTGGGTTGGACATCAACCTGGATACACGTGGTGAATATCACTATTCAGCGGCGACATACAGTGGTGACGAACTGACAGTTTACCCTTATTTCCCGGAACAAGTAACAGTATCCGGCTCAGAAGTTGTGGGCGCGGGCGTACATATTATAGATGACATGAGGATTAGATCATGAGTACCAAATTTTTTGCGCTGCTGACACAGTTAGGTGCAGATAAGTTGGCAAATGCTGCGGCATTGGGTACAAAAATTGAAATTACCCATATGGCCGTTGGTGATGGTGGTGGCAGCCTGCCGACGCCAGATACCAAACAAACCAAACTGATTAACGAAAAACGTCGTGCCGCGATTAACACGCTGAGCATTGATCCTAAAAACACCAACCAAATCATTGCGGAACAGGTCATCCCTGAAAACGAAGGTGGCTGGTGGATCCGTGAAATCGGCCTGTTTGACAAAGACGGCATCCTGATTGCCGTGGGTAACTGCGCGGAAACCTACAAGCCCCAGTTGCAGGAAGGTTCCGGCCGAACCCAGACTATTCGCATGATTCTGATTGTCAGCAGCGCGGATTCGGTGACATTGAAAGTTGATCCATCTGTGATTCTGGCGACGCGTGAGTATGTGGATGATTCCATAGAGAAACACGCGAATAGCCGTAACCACCCTGATGCAACGCTGAAAGAAAAGGGATTTGTGATCCTGAGCAGCGCGGTGGATAGCAATAGCGAAACACATGCGGCAACACCGAAAGCGGTGAAGGCGGCATATGATTTGGCTAAGGCGGCGGATAATAATGCCAATACTCGTCTGGAAAAAAACAAGAATGGTGCGGATATTCCAAACAAAGATGAGTTTATAAAAAACCTCGGTTTGGTAGAAACCCAAAAATTGGCGGCTGGGGCATGGTCAAAATCTATTATTGGTCGGGTGAACAGTAGAGGGACATTTGCAAGCTGTAATAAACCCGGGACGTATCTCATTGCTATTGATGATTCTACAACTGTACCAGATTTTCCCAAAGTAAACGGTGTGCCAATTTATAGTTATGGCATGATGATTGTTACAGTAGGCGATCCATGTATTTCACAATTATATATATCACATCGCGGACATGTTGCTGTTCGACAATCATGGAATTCAGGTGAAGAGTATCAAGAGTGGTTTGTGCAATATAGTTCTGCAAATAAGCCATCTGCTGCAGATATTGGGGCATTTTCGATAACTGGTGGGAAAGTTGATGGTGAGGTATATGCTGATAAATTTTGGACAAAAACTGCCTTAAATCTTGGTGAGGAAACTACGGGAGAACGTCACGGAATAAATATTAGCCCGGTTGATAATGCTAGTTTCGAGGGAAATAATGTAGAAATTAGATCTTGGTACGGCATTGGTTTGAAATCAAGTTTAGATGATCAAACACGAATTTTTTTCAATCCCCGTAATGGTCATATTGGAACACAAGGTTCTATCAATGCCGAAAAATTATTAGCAAAATCTAATGTTTGTATCGGCAATGAAGATCATGGTATTTGGGGTGGTACAAAAGATGCAGCTAGTTTCGAAGGTAACAATTTGGAAATTAGATCATGGTATGGTATAGGGTTAAAAGCCGCCACAGATAATGAAACGAGGATTGTATTTAATACGCGTAATGGAGATATAGGAACAAAAGGAAATTTACTTGTTGGTGCAAATAGTAATAGTTCATTAAAAATCTCTTCACATAATACGGCAAATTCACCAATATTTCTCTATACATTCGGGGACTTACATACTGGAGGCACACGACATGCCATATTAGAGGCAGCAGATGATAAAGGATGGTTTTGGTATAGCCAGAGGACTACTAATAATGAAATTCAATTTGCAGTAAATGGAAAAATGTTACCTAACGATTATGGTAACTTTGACAATCGTTATTTACAGCACCATCAACAAAATATTCCCGTGGGAGTTCCTTTACCGTGGTCTCATGCAAACCCACCCGAGGGTTATTTTGAGTGTAATGGTCAGTCTTTTGATAAAAACCAATATCCTAAGTTAGCAATGGCATATCCTTCTGGAATTGTTCCTGATTTGCGTGGTGAATTTATTCGAGCTTGGGACAATGGACGTGGGATTGACAATGGTCGTGGTTTACTCAGTTATCAATCACCCACACTAATAAGAACAGCAATACTTGATTATGCAGGGAATGATTCCCATGGAGTTCATGCAGAGGCTATTGGTATTCCTTTTGATAATGCCGATTTCACAACACAGTCACAACCAAATACAGCAAAAGCGCCGAATAATGTACCAATACCTGGTGGAAACAACGACTCAGGTATACCCGGAACAGTTTCTACCGCAGCATTAAAATCGTTTGGGTGGGCTTCTTGGTGGTTTAGCACTCGCCCCCGTAATATCGCATTTTTATATATAGTGAGAGCAGCATAATGAAATATACAACAGATATTAAAACGCCAAAATTTGATAAAAATGGTTTTGCAACTTCTAATGGCTGGGTAATGGTTTATCGGGCTAATACTGAAACAAGAGAATATATTTTTGCCGATATGGAGCGTACTGTCATTGGTGTCGGTTTATCTGCTGGCGCTTATTTAGATGCACCTGAATTACCAGACTCCGCTGATATTGCTGTTTGTCGCAGTAAGGATGAAAAGTCATGGATTAATGTGCCAGACTATCGTGGAAAAACTGTTTATCATATTAAAACCCGGCAGTCCCATAAAATACAATCAATTGGAGAGTTACCTTCTGAATTGACTCTATTAAAGCCTAAAACTTCATTTGATAAATGGGATGGCAAACAATGGATGACGGATTTTGATGAAAAACAAAAAAATGATCTACAACAAATAGAAAATCAAAAACAATCTTTGTTACATGAAGCTGAACAACGAATTATTCAATTGGAACGTAAAGTTCGACTTGATATGGCTTCAAAGGAAGAAATTTCACTATTGAGAGAATGGGAAGTTTATAGTATTAAATTGATTGATCTTGATATTTCAGATAGTAAAGAATTTAATTGGCCTAAAAAACCAGAATAATAATCAGGGGCTTAATGCCCCTTTAATAATTTTAGTTTGGTTTTTTTGGCCATTTAATATCTGGTGCAAAAGAACAATCAATTCTATTGATCATCACCCGATAACTTTTCCACTCTGTCAAGGCTGTCATTTCCTGTTCTGTTTCTATAGCCAAGTCTACAGCATCTTGAAGAGGGAGAATTATAAAATTAGCTTCGCTTAATAATTCCTGCTTCTTCTTTTTAGCTTGAATTATTAATTCATTTTTTTCATATTTACGTTGAACAATATCACCATTTATATATTGCCAATTTCCTGAAATGTCTACATCATCAGGTAAATACTCTAATTCAACAACACTACCGGCTTCTGGACATATAGTTGAAGCTTTTTTGCTTATTGAACATATCACATTATTGGTATCATATTTTATTTTATAAGTCTCTTCTTTAAATAGTAGAAGATCTTTATACCAATCATCACCATTTTCGCTTCGATAGAAGATAGCTTGGAATTCAAGTTCAATTTTTTTCTCTTCATCAGTATCTGGTGAATATCTGGAAAAATTTTTTAAATGTAACATTATAAAGCTCCAATATTATACCAAGTTCCATTGATAAGTTTTTGTAGTGGACGGCGTGAAGTAGTATCCGGCTCGTTATTCCCATCATTAACTATAGCAGTAATTACATACGGTGGAGTATCAGAAAAGCCATAACCTTTCCAAATTGCTGAATGTTCCACAGAGCCAAATCTAATATCCTGAACATAACGAGCATCAAAATTACTATAATCATTAGGAATAATTTTACCATTAACTTTAAATTCGATTTGATCAGAAGTTAATCTGGTGCTATACCATAACCATCCTTTATCATCTGCTGCTTCCAATATGGCATGTCGTGAACCTCCAGTGTGTAGATCCCCGAATGTATAAAGATATATTGGTGAGTGTGCTGTATTATGTGAATAAATTTTTAATAAACTATTATCTGTTTCTCCTAAAATTAATTTTCCTTTTGTTCCTATATCACCATTTACCTTTCCGCCGGTTATAGGGAATGCACCAACATCAGCAGCTGTGGGTTTAAATGTAGATGAATAAACCACATTCCACCCTAACCATTCACCACCATCACTCCACGATTGACGTACAGCTACCTGTCCAGTATGAGAAATGTAGCGTTGGGAAACAACACCATTACTATTCTGTACCTCTAGGATGCCATAACCGTAAAATCGAGTAGGAGCATCAGCAACAGTAGCGATATCTGCTATTCCGACTTTATAGAAACCGCTCAATAAACAATCTTGAAACTTGCCACCATTACCAAGAAAAGCTAGTTCATGGTTGGCTATAGCTCCTATGTCACTCGCGGATGGTTTATTAAACGGGCTATAGGCACGTTCTTCTTTACCACTGTTAGGGTCACGTTCCCATAATTCTTTTCCCATAATCCAATTGTCGGCATGGATGATTCCTGACACTTTTCCACCTGAGCTTGAAAATGCCCCAATATCTGCAGCAGATGGCTTATTTGCAGAACTATATTGCACAAACCACTCTTGATACTCTTCACCTGAATTCCATGATTGTCGAACAGCAACATGTCCGCGATGTGATATATATAATTGTGAAATACATGGATCGCCTACTGTAACAATCATCATGCCATAACTATAAATTGGCACACCGTTTACTTTGGGAAAATCTGGTACAGTTGTAGAATCATCAATAGCAATGAGATACGTCCCGGGTTTATTACAGCTTGCAAATGTCCCTCTACTGTTCACCCGACCAATAATAGATTTTGACCATGCCCCAGCCGCCAATTTTTGGGTTTCTACCAAAC
>NZ_LFCV01000127.1 GCF_001037465.1 Xenorhabdus khoisanae | reverse complement strand
ACCCTCCTTGAGGGGTACCTGCTTGCACAGTCTCTTGAGCTAGAGATGTGATCAAGAGACAGGGCTATGCCGGGGGATACTTATTATCATATTGTAAAGTTATGTTGATTCTACAGCTTAACATCTTAAAAAACTTGAATAATATGGACTCAGCCCCCATCTTATGGCCTAACTTTTAGTTGAATTGTTCGATAATTAAAGGAAGCACATTTATATGATGAGAATAGCCTTGTTTCTTCTCACTAACCTTGCTGTCATGGTAGTGTTTGGAATAATACTTTCACTTACAGGAGTTCAGCGGAGTAGTGTTACTGGCCTCATGATTATGGCTGGTTTGTTTGGTTTTGGTGGTGCTTTTATTTCTTTATTAATGTCGAAATGGATGGCTCTGCGTTCTGTTGGTGGTCAAGTTATTGAAAAACCTTCCAACGAAACTGAAGCCTGGTTGATGGAAACTATACGTCGTCAATCGGATCAGGTTGGAATTACCATGCCACAGGTCGCTATCTATGATGCTCTTGATATTAACGCATTTGCGACAGGAGCACGCCGTAATGCTTCTCTGGTTGCCGTTAGTACCGGGCTGCTGAACAATATGAGCCGTGAGGAAGCAGAAGCTGTCATTGCACATGAAATTAGTCATATCGCAAATGGTGATATGATAACGATGACGCTGCTACAGGGTATTGTAAATACATTTGTTATTTTCATCTCACGCATCATTGCACAAGCTGCTGCAAGTTTCCTTTCAAGTAGTGATGATGATGAAAGTGAAAGTAGCAGTAATGGTAACCCAATTGTTTATATGGTTATTTCCATGGTGTTGGAGATCGTATTTGGTATTTTGGCAAGTATTATTACCATGTGGTTCTCCCGTTACCGTGAATTCCATGCGGATGCAGGATCAGCAAAATTGGTTGGTCGTGAAAAGATGATTGCTGCGTTGCAACGTCTTAAGACCAGCTACGAACCTCAAGAAGAAGGTCGCATGATGGCATTCTGTATTAATGGCAAATCTAAGAGTTTCAGTGAACTGTTCTTATCGCATCCCCCTTTGGATAAGCGTATTGAAGCTTTGCGTAGTGGCGAGTATATAAAATAATGCCATAGGCTTCTTGTAAGAAGCTTGAATAAGCACTTAAATTATTTCTGATAAAAAGCCGGGGTCACTATGACACCCGGCTTTTTTGATCGCGTTTTTGAACATATTGCAAAATTTATTTGATTCTCAGGGAGAGGGGATTTTCATTATGAATGTAGCTGAGAGAAAGGAAGTAGGGCAGGAATCTTATAAAAAAGCCTCCTTTGACTGTGAGGTTCAAAGGAGGCCAAGTGTTATTTAAGCGATTTAAGATTTGCTTAATACCACGTTTTCATTTTGTTCAAATATTTTTTTATCAGTCTGTCCCATTAATTGGCTGGTGATTGTACCTGCGGCCATTGCACCATTAACATTTAACGCTGTACGGCCCATATCAATGAGTGGTTCAACAGAAATCAACAGTGCTACCAAGGTAACAGGCAAGCCCATGGCAGGTAAAACAATTAGCGCTGCAAATGTTGCCCCACCACCAACGCCAGCAACACCAGCAGAGCTGATAGTCACAATTCCAATAAGAGTGGCAATCCACAAAGGATCAAACGGATCAATCCCTACGGTTGGAGCAACCATGACAGCAAGCATGGCTGGGTAAATACCCGCACAACCATTTTGACCGATGGTGGCACCAAAAGATGCGGAAAAACTGGCAATAGACTCAGGCACACCGAGGCGACGAGTTTGTGTTTCAACATTCATAGGAATACTCGCCGCACTTGAACGGCTGGTAAATGCAAATGTCAGTACAGGCCCTGCTTTTTTAAAGAACTTCAGAGGATTAATACCAATAAGTGCAAGAAGTCCGCCATGAACGACAAACATCAAACCAAGGGCAATATAGGAAGCAACGACAAAATTACCTAATTGTGTAATATCTTGAATATTGGAGCTGGCTACAACTTTAGTCATCAAAGCCATCACACCGTATGGAGTTAGGCGCATAACTAATCTAACCAGTTTCATTGCCCATGACTGCATTGTATCAATGGCAACGAGAGCTCGTTCACCGCGCTCACGATCATCTTTGAGCATTTGTAATGCAGCGATGCCTAAAAATGTTGCAAAAATCACAACACTGATAATAGAAGTAGGATTTGCTCCAGTTAGATCAGCAAAGGGATTTTTAGGAATAAAAGAGAGAATAATCTGAGGTACACTCATATCAGCAACTTTATCGATATAGTTGGTTTCAATGGCTGATAAACGAGCTGTTTCTTGAGTACCTTGAATTAGACCGGTAGCACTCAGTCCAAATAAATTGGCAATTACGATACCGATTAAAGCGGAAATTGCGGTAGTGAACAACAACGTACCAATAGTCAGGAAACTGATTTTTCCTAAAGAAGATGCTTTGTGCAAACGTGCAACAGCGCTCAGGATAGAAGCGAAAACCAATGGCATGATAACCATTTGTAATAACTGCACATAACCATTACCAACAATATTGAACCATTTAATTGATTCCTTCACTGTAGGATTGTTTGTGCCATAAATGATGTTCAATGCCAGCCCAAAAAAGACACCTACGGCTAAAGCCACAAGAACCTTTTTGGACAAGCTCCAGTTATTTGAACCCGCTTTTGCTAATAAAATAAGTAGTGCTACAAAAACGAGCATGTTTATGATGATCGGTAAATTCATCCCTAGTCTCCAAAACTTTTATGCCCTTTATTTCCTAGTTGCTGTGTTGCAACTTGGAATCTATTGGGTATAACGATATTTATATGATTTTTTTGTATGATATGTAACCGTGTTATGTTGTAATAGATAATCTTTTTATTTTTTCAACAGTCGCTTTTGCGGCTTGAAATTTGTCGGGTACATATCATGACGTGTATAAGAGAATGGTATCAGCATAAGAACAGTGTTTCTTATAATTAAATGGAATTTAATATAATTATTTTTCACTAATTAGCTTAATTGGTTATATGTCCTAATCTATTGATGTTTTATTTTCTTCGATTTTGACAGGTGAAAGAGATATTTTATTGAGTTATAAGTGCTGCTCAAAAAAAGAATAAGCATGGATATAACAGACATTTTTATGTTTTAGACAACACAATTTTTTAAAATGGGGGG
>NZ_LFCV01000126.1 GCF_001037465.1 Xenorhabdus khoisanae | reverse complement strand
ACCGGAGGACAGGGTCGATTTGGCATTCTTACGGGCCACTTCGTTATAGGCGGTGCGAAAACGACGCACCATCACCGGGCGTCCGCTGCCGTCATTGCGCAGCACCACCTCCCCCGTGGCCTCATTCACTAACGGATGCACAAAACCAAACAGGTTAATCAGAATAAAGATATGCCAGTCCATCAGTTCAATGGGCTTGCCCGCCAGTGCGCCCTTGACGTGGGGCACAAATTTGTAAAAGTTCAGGATATGCTGGGCACGGGGTTCACTGAAATAAATTCCACGCGCTTCCCCCGTTTTCAGGTCATTCAGGAACCGCTGACAGGCCAGTTTCACCAACTCACCGGATACAACCTCACCCGCCACGACCCGCTCAGCATAGCGGATGCCTTCTGATACTTTCGCCATGTTAATCTCTCATTTGTAAAAACTCAGCCAGCGGGTCAGCCTTATCTTCCCCGGCTATGTTGACCTTAGACCGGCTGGAGGGTGACATACCAAACGCACTGAGCATGGTGTGGATCCGTTTCCACGCATCGGCTTTCATGCCCGCCGCCGGATGCGCCTTAATTAATCCCTGATCGGTCCGGTAGGTGTAACCTTCACTCTCCAGTGTTTCACAGTGCGTGCGGTATTCGACGTAGGCTTCAACCAGCAACTCAAGGGCTTTGGCGTCAAGGTTAGTCAGCACGCCGACTTTATGCAGTTCCCCGGCGATCCGTTCGTGCCAGTACCGGCCCATTTTTCCAAAATGCTTGGGGACATGGGGAACCCCTTTTTCCGGCATCGGTTCATGGGCATTAATCGGGCGCTTTGATGGGTTACCCCTCACCAGACGCAGGTGAGTCGGGGTTGGCGGTCGTCCTGCCATGTGATTTCTCCTGTAAAATGGTGCAGTTGGGGCACCCCAAAAAAAGGTTGGCATTTCGCGGCGATCT
>NZ_LFCV01000125.1 GCF_001037465.1 Xenorhabdus khoisanae | reverse complement strand
GTGAGCAACATCAGCGAAGCCAATGCCCTTATCCGGGAGCTCTGGGCCAAACTTCGAGAATACGAAGACCGGCTGGCACTGAGTTCGCGTAATTCCTCGCGTTCCCCGTCCAGTGATACGCCTCAGGCACGGGCTGAACGGCAAAAGTTAAACGCCCTGGTCGCCGAAATCAGGCTGGCGCTCAGCCAGGCCACACAGGGCACCGCAGACCACTGAGTGCATTGAAAGACACGGATACGATCGTTCGCTGTCTGCCCGATGACGGTTGTGCCCTTTGTGGCGGGCATGTCGAGCCGAATACGACCCCGACCTATCGTCATCAGGTGTTCGAACTGCCCAAAATCGCCCTGGATATCACCGAATATCAACTGTTTCATGGCCGCTGTCAGCGTTGTCATCACACCGTCCGGGCTACGTTACCCGACGATGCGCCTTCCGGACAACTGGGCCCCGTTTGATGAGCCAGATGGCGGTTCTGTCGGGACAATACCCTCTGAGCATCAGTAAGATACAGCGCCTGATCCGGGACACTTATGGCATCCACTTTTCCACGGGCCTTATCTCTGAAGCGCAGGGGCGCAGGGGCGGATCAGTTCAATGTTGACGCCGCTGCATCAGGCGTTAGGGCATTATGTCAGGCAATCTGCGGTTATCCATGTTGACGAAACGCCCCATCAACGCAACGGAGAAGCGGCCACCCGCTGGGTTTGGCTGCTCAGCGGCAGCAAGGCGGTTTACCAGAAAATCCGCGCTTACCGTAATGCGGAAACGGCCAAATCGCTGCTGGGCGAGACAACCCCATCGGTTATCGTGACTGACCAGTGCGCCAGCTATCACTGGCTGGCCCCATCCCGACATCAGTTCTGCTGGGCGCACATCACCCGCAACCTGCAACAGATGGCCGATTACAGCGGGGGCGGGCTGACCGCGTTTATCGGCCAACGACTGGTTTTTCTCTGCCACAGTGTGTTCCGCCCCCAACACCGCTATGAAAATCAGGACATTGACGAAGCACACTGGCGCAATCGCCTGTCCAGACTCAGGAAAAGCCTGATGAGCTGGCTGAGAAAGGGAGAACAGGTTCCGGCCTCCCGTTATGCCGGCAGGTGTGCTTATATTCTTAAGCATGAAGCGGGATTATGGGTTTTTCTCCATCATAAAAACATCCCGTTGACCAACAACGAGGCGGAGCGGTGCCTGCGTGGCAGTGTAATCATGCGAAAAATCTGCTTTGGGACAAATTCCTATCGGGGTGAACAGTACCGCTCCCGACTGCTGTCGGTGGTAGAAACCTGCAAACAGCGGGGGCTATCGGCACTGGACGTGATCAGTGAAATCGCGACAGCGGTGACCCGCAAACAGCCCTACCCAGATGTGTTTAATCTGCTTTCCTGCTAAGTCAATACAGGGCTGGTGAAGGGTTACCTATCTATCATTAGCCGGAGAACGCTTTCTCTATATGACACGTTACTGCTGTTGGTACTTCGCAAGCATTATCAAGATCGGGAATCTTCGGGTGAACAAAAAATTATCATTGATATAGAACGAATTGAATCCAATCTGACTCCATTTCTGCCATTAACCAACAGCACCAAATCTGATCGTAAAAAACTCAATGGCGCCTTGACTAAAATGGTGACTAAAAAAATATTGAGTTCGATACGAGGAAGTGATGATCGTTTTGAAATCACACCAATTATTCGTTATGTCGTTAATGCTGAGTTTCTCGAAAAAATGCTCGGAGATTATCTCAACATGGCAAATGAAAAAGGTATAGCTCCCCGCGGAAGCATAAATAATGCTGGAGAAACAGGATATGACTATATTGACTAACTCATTAGTGCATACGAACCAAATCAGATTGGCTGAACTCTCCGTATATAACTGGGGGTCATTCAATGGACTGCACACCGCGCGGATTGATGAGGCAGGAACATTAGTGACAGGGGACAATGGTTCAGGAAAATCAACGTTTATAGATGGGTTGATGGCTTTGCTGCTCCCCGCAGGCAGAGCGACGTTCAACGTTGCAGCCGCACAGGGGGATCGTACTGACCGAACCTTAATTTCCTATATGCGGGGGAGTTTTGGTTCTGCTCATGATGGTGCCGGCACGAAAGTCAGAAGTAAACGCGAATCTGCCGTAGTGACCGGGCTCAGAGCATTATATCGGGGTGATGACGGTACAGAAATCACACTGGCAGCACTTTTCTGGAACAGTAAACCAACCAATGCCCTGTCAGATGTAACACGGGTTTATGCCATTGCCAAAAGAAACCTGACGCTGAAAGAAGTTCTTGATGCATTTGGTGAAGGTAATGTGCGGGCACTCAAACAGTGGCTCCGTACTGATCCTGCCATAACATGCTGTGATGACCGATTCTCTGAATATCAGGAGTTATACCGAAAACTCTTGTGTATGGATAATAAAAACGCGCCGGCATTGCTTTCACGGGCATTGGGTTTGAAAAAGATTGATGATCTGACCGAGTTGATTCGTGAATTAGTTCTTGAACCCAGCACCGTTAAGGATGATGCCAGAAAGATAGTGGAAGAATTTTGCGATCTCGTTGCTATACACAGCCAACTTGTGGATACCAGAGCACAAAGGGATCATTTAGCTAAATTACCCGAGCTGAATGCTGGTCTGGAAAAATCAACAAAAGATCTGGAAAAGCTGACAGCAGAGAAAAATGGATTATCTACCTATTTGGGTGAAATTTTTGCGCAATTGTGGAACGAAAAAATTATTGATATTGAAGCACAGTTGCGAGATATCCACCAGCAAATAGAACAGGCTGAGATACAAGAGAGGGATACGCATGGGTTGGTCGAGCGAAGACACGAAGAATATCTCCAGCTTGGTGGCACTAAAATAGAGTCACTTCGCAAAGAAATTCAGCATACTCAAGATCAATTAAAAAGGATTATTCGGGGATCTTCACAATATCAGGAAAATGTTAAAGCACTTGGCCTTCCTTCCACGCTGGAACATACCGTATTTGTTCAGAACCAATCTATTGTTGCAAGCAGGTTTACCAATATTCAGGCAGAGCAGGAAAAATATGAGCAACAATTCGGTACCATCAGTGGGGAGTTCAGCCAGTTACAGGGAAAAATAAAACATATTTCTCAGGAAATCAGCGAAATAGAGTCAAGACCTAACTCTAATATTGATGTGAAATATCAGCAGCTTCGGGATGAGTTGGTTAATTCCCTTGAATTAAACAAAGATGACTGCATCTTTATTGGGGAATTAATTGATGTTCAGGAGCATGAAAAAGCGTGGCAGGGAGCAATCGAAAGAGCTTTGGGAGGGCTGCGCACAACACTTGCCATCCCACATCACCGTTACTCAATGGTGACACGCTGGCTGAATGCCCGTCATACTGGTTTGCACGTGAGAGTTCAGGTTGTCACTGATATTCAGGATAACACTGTCGAGTTTAAACCAAATGGGTATTTGAGAAAATTAGCGTGGCGAGAACATCCTTACCAAGAATGGCTCAAACGCCATCTATTACGCTTTGATCTGCAATGTGTCGATGATACGGGGGAATTAGACAAAACACCGTATTCAATGACACAGCAAGGGTTAATGCACATGGATAAAGGGCGTTTTGAGAAAAAAGATCAGTACCGGATTGATGACAGAAGACGCTGGTATTTAGGTTTCTCAAATAAATCACGTTTATCCATTCTTAATCATGACAAAAATAATTTCATACAGCAGTTATCTGCGATTGAAAAGCAGGTCAAAGAAGCACGGGAGGCGTTGAATTCCATTGTTAATATCAAAATATTGCTGGAAAAAGTGCAGAATTATCGATGGGATGATATCAATGCACCGTACTGGCATGACAAGCTTTCAGCCCTGGAAAAAGATCTTGAAGTACTGGAACAATCCAGCGATTCGCTTGAAAAAGCAATGGAACGCTGGGAATCAGCAAAAAAACAATTATTCCAGATCCAGTCAAGATTAAAAGGGTTTAACGAACAATCGGGGGCGGTTAACTCAACGTTAAATGCAGCCAAAGGGGAATGGAAAAAAGCACAGGCTAAAGCATCGAGAGGGATATCCGATATCACGCGGCAGTGGTTAATCACACGGGTGGGTAAGCTGCATGCGGATGTATTGGATCGGGAATCAGAATTGGTCTCTCAGATTGAAGAAAAACTGGAACGCCAACTGGAAAATAGCCGCAACAATAAAAACCGGGCAGAAAAATCCTCTGTCAGCATAATGGCTTCGTTTAGATCCCATGAAAAGTGGCAGATTTATGCGGTGGATTGGCAAACCGATATTAGCAGCTTGCCTGACTACCTTAATCATCCGCAACAGTTGGAAAGCGAAGGCTTGCCGAATCTTGTGGATCAATTTATTGAACGATTAAATAAACATGCCACCCAGTCAATGGCCACTATCAAAACGAAACTTGAATCTGAGCGTGAAGATATTCACGAGAGAATAGACATTATTAATCAAGTGCTTAATCGTACAGAATTTCGTTCAGGTACTCATTTGAGGTTGGGAAGCAAAAGGGAAAAATACCCACATGTTCAAGAATTCGATCGGCTTTTACTGAAAGTATTGAGTAAAGTGACGAGCGATGATCATGAAGGACGGTTCCGTGAACTGTCTGACGTGGTTTCCATTCTCGATAAAGCCAGCGCGTCCGGGACATCCACGACACTAGAAAGCCTGAGGTTGCTTGATCCTCGTTATCAGATGGCATTTTATGCTGAAGAGATTGATACTACTACCGGTGAGGTTCGTGACGTGCTGGAATCATCCAGTGGTAAATCGGGGGGAGAAAAAGAATCATTTGCAGCCACAATTGTGGCTGCGAGTTTAGCATATGTATTAACCCCGGATGGTTATGACAGACCCGTTTATTGCACTGTATTTCTGGATGAAGCTTTTTCAAATACAGCGGAATCTGTGAGCCGGCGTGTACTCCGTGTATTCCGGGAACTCTATATTCACGTCAACCTGATTACCCCTTATAAAAATCTGAACTTAGCAAGAGAATCAGCGCGTTCTTTATTGATTGCCGAACGGAATCAGGAACATCATGACAGCCATCTTTGTGAAGTTACCTGGGAAGAAATTGATAGGATCATGGGTGAGGAAAAAGGAACAGACTAGCAGCTGAAGTGTATGAATTCGGCATTAAAATTGAAAACTGACATGTAAAAAAATATGCAAAAAGCACCACAAACATATTCCTGGGGGTTATTACCCACGCAGGTGACAGAGATAGTCAGAAAAAGAGAATGGGATAACCTGTCTTCCTTAAAGGCACGTCTATTGGGTGCTAAACCATTCCCCATTCGTATTAGCTTAAAACCTCCCAGTGGTGCTTTTGCATTATCGGATTTGACACATTTTCAGCGAGTTGTCAATGAATGGAAATCATTTCCTCACCAAGAAATGGTGTTGTGGTCAAGTAAAAGATTTCGTGAACTATCTGAGCAAGTTGTTCCCATTTGGGTTGTGATTGAATCCATGCAACAGCTGATAGAGTTTTTAGGTCAGAACGCCCTCCGCCGAAGTGTGATATGGGAAAGAAATATGAAACCCTTTTTACACATTGATGAAGTACTTTATCCGACATTAGTCAAAAATATCGAGATCGTAGAAAAAATTACGTTGAAAGAAGCAGAATTACTGGCGAAATTACTTCCACAATTAAAACAAGGGCTGGGGAAAGGACAATATCTGCGGGCGCTTCCCATAATAGGCATTGATACCAAATTCTTGGAGAGTCACCTGCTCTTACTGGAAGAACTGATTGATACGCTTCATGGAGGCGCAGTTTCTGAAGTTGGCGGGCTGGTGGATTGGTTAGAGTGTCAGACGAATCCCAAAGGCTGGCTGACAGTCAGACCACTTTGTCCTCATGTTGCTGACGCGCTGGGTGGGTTACGCATCTTCCAATTACCTTATGAATTACTGAAAGAGTATGAATTGCCGGCATCGAATATTCTGGTGGTGGAAAACCTGCAATCAGGTTTAGCATTACCTGATATGCCGGATACGGTGGCAGTTATTGGGGGCGGAAAAAATATTGCCTGGATGGATGCCTTATGGTTGCAGAAAAAACGAGTCGGTTATTGGGGAGATATTGATACTTGGGGGCTAACCTTTTTAAGTGATGCCAGAGGTAAATGTGCCGGACTCGAATCAATCATGATGGATATTAACACGCTTAAGATCCACGAAGATAGAATGGGAATTGAAGATAAACCCACTGGAGTTGTTCCTGATTTTCTCAGTGAAGAAGAAATTAATTTATTTAATAGTCTGATTTCCGGTCGCTTTCCATCTTCCCGTCTGGAGCAAGAACGTTTGTCATCAGATTACATTAAACATCAGCTCGCTGATTGGTTAACAAAATAGAACCTGCCCAAGAAAGCGATTAATCACAGATAAGACAGAGAGACGTATTGTGGCAAAGAAAGAAAAAAGGCCTTCCCATGACGCGTTATTCAAACATTTTTTAACGCGGCCTGAAACAGCCAGGGAGTTTTTATCCCTTTATCTTCCCGAAGAAATCCAGTCGTTATGTGATTTAGCCACATTGAAACTGGAACCCGGCAGTTTTGTGGATCGGCATTTACGTCAACTGCACAGTGATGTGCTGTACTCGGTTGAGACGGCTCAGGGTCAAGGCTATATTTATTGTCTGATTGAACATCAGTCAACCCCTGACCCGTTGATGGCGTGGAGACTCATGTATTACGCTATGTCAGCGATGGCCGCTCACCTGAAAAAAGGCCATACTGAACTCCCTTTGGTGGTGCCTTTGCTGTTTTATCACGGTGAGATTCGGCCTTATCCTTACTCAAATCGGTGGCTGGATTGTTTTACGCAGCCTGAACAGGCTTCTCACCTATACAGTCAGGCGTTTCCTTTGGTGGATGTCAGTGTGCTCAGCGATGAAGAGATCCTGACGCATAAAGGCGTTGCCTTGATGGAGCTGGTGCAAAAACATATCCGCTGTCGGGATATGTTGGAATGGATTCCCCAATTGGTGGCACTACTGAATGCGGGTTATAATACAGCAGAACAGCGCAATGTTGTGTTAAGCTATATTTTACTGAATGGACATACACTGGATCTCTCACAATTTGTCCATCAACTGATTGAACAATCTCCGGAGCATGAAACAATGTTGATGACTATTGCAGAAGAACTTGAACAAAAAGGTCGCGAGCAGGGTATCAAGCAAGGTATTGAACAAGGTATCGAACAAGGTCGAGAGGAAGGTAAGCTGGAAACAGCTCGTGCATTATTACGACATGGTGTCAGTCTGGATATTATTGTCACCAGTACCGGACTGAGCCGGGATAAAATCGAAGCGTTAAAGCATTAACTAATCTCATCTTTCACATCAAAATGCCGATATCAAAGATCGGCATTTTTACTGAATGAGCATACGCTGGATCTGGTTACGCAGTAAGCTGTGGGTGCGAAGATTGAGAGTTAATGGGAAGCGTTAACCATCAACCAAGTTTTGTAACCTCCAGTCAAATTACGGGCCTGAAAACCAAGATGAGTCAGTATTCGCCAGGCAACATGTCCACGCAATCCTGACTGACAGGCGATTAGAATTTCTTTGTTTTTTGGCAACTCATTGATTCGTTGGCGCAACTCATCAAGCGGGATGTGCAGGCCTAGCCCAAATTCCCCCAAGTTTTTGAGTTCTTCTCGCGTTCTGACATCCACCAGAACCTGCCGTTCAGGATCCAGATGCTGGATATCGTCTACGTGACAGATACGGGTACCACCATGTAGAACGTTACTAGCCACCATCCCAATTTGGTTGACGACGCTGCGGGCACCGTTGAAAGGTGGTGCGTAAGCGAATTCCAGATTTTCCAGATCGTCAACGCTTAACCCTGCACGCTGTGCGACGGCCAGAACATCGATAGTTTTATCAATACCGCGTTTTCCTACCGCCTGCGCGCCCAAGATGGTGCCAGAAACAGGTTCGAATAATAACTTGAGCGATATAGGTTGGCTACCGGGATAGTAGCTCGCGTGGTCGGCAGCATGGACAAAGACTTTTTCATAACGAAGGTTATCGCGCTGTAGGGCTTTCTCGTTCAACCCTACGCTGGCGATTGCGTAGTCAAATACCTTACAGATGGCTGTTCCCTGACTACGTGGATAGCGACGTTTTCCGCCTAACATATTTTCAGCAGCGATACGTCCCTGACGGTTAGCCGGTCCAGCGAGGGGTATGAGCGTTGGCGTGCCGGTGACCCACTCGGTGGTTTCCACCACATCCCCCACGGCATAAATACCCGGCACGGAGGTTTCCATATACTCATCGACCTGAATACCGCCTCTCTGACCAATGGCTAATTCGGCATTTCTGGCCAAAGTTAACTCTGGTTTTACGCCAATCGCCAGCACAACCATGTCTGTGGTCAGTGCTTCGCCATTATTCAGTGTAATATGGAGTTTGCCTTCTCCATTTGTTTGTGCAATCTCCGTGAGCCCCGTCCGTAAACGAAGATCAATATCATGCTGGCGGATTTCCTGATGTAATACCTCAGCCATTTCTGCATCAACCGATGCCATCACCTGTGTACCCTGTTCCAGTAGCGTCACGGCAATACCACGGTGCGAAAGCGCTTCCATCACTTCAAGCCCAATAAAACCTCCACCAACTACCGTTGCGTGTTGTGGGTGGCGGCGTTCAATATGGGCGAGGATGTTATCCATGTCCGATAACGATCGCAATGTAAATACACCTGATCGATGCACCCCCGACATTGGAGGTACTACAGGCGATGCGCCTGTGCTGAGTAGCAGACGATCCCAGGATTCAGTGTAGATGTTGCCCGTTAGGGCATTTTTTATCTGAAGAGTCTTGGCATTAGTATCTATGCTCAACGCTTCATGCTGGAGGCGAACGTCAATCTCAAAGCGCTGCTGAAAATCTTCCGGCGTTTTCAGCACTAAGGACTCTCTTTTAGGAATGTCACCTCCGATGTGATAGGGCAAACCACAATTAGCAAACGAAACATAGCTACCTTTTTCGAGCATGATAATCTCTGCAGTTTCTGACAGACGACGTGCCCTGACTGCTGCAGAGGCTCCACCTGCAACGCCACCGACAATCACGATTTTCATTTTTTTCATAGCCTTACCACCTGTTCTAATTACTCCAGAGAGAAACGTTTAATGACGAAACAGCGATGGCTACCTGATCACATACGGTACTCATCTTGCACTACAATATACATTATTATATTATATAAAAAACTTAATAAAATCACTTTATCATATGGGCCGCAATGAACAATATCAATCAACAGCAAATGCGTGCCGCTGCAGCCAAAACGGCAGGCATTCTCAAATCACTGGCAAATGAAGATCGACTGCTGCTCCTGTGCCATCTCAGCCAAGGGGAAGCTTCGGTCGGGGAAATGGAGACGGCATTAGCCATTACGCAACCCACCCTGTCACAACAGCTTGGGGTATTGCGTCGACAAAATTTGGTTGAAACCCGTCGTGAGGGGAAACACATTTTCTATCGGATTGCCACTCAAGATGTACTGACCTTGCTGACCACTTTGTATGAACTCTATTGTCCTAACACTGATGGAGATGTCTGCAATGATGATTGATATGGCACAGTTTACCCCTCTGCAAAGCTTTGTTGGGGGGCTCCTTATAGGAGCGGCCGCATGGGTGCTGCTCCTGTTCTGCGGCAGGGTAATGGGCGTCAGCGGAATACTCGGTGGCGTATTGTCACGCTCTACATTAGATAAAGGTTGGCGACTGGCATTTTTGATTGGTGTAGTGGCATCGCCCTCGCTTTATCGTCTTGTCACACCATTGCCTTCCGTCGATTTGTCTGGATCGTGGCCGATACTGATCGTCGCGGGAATATTGGTCGGTCTTGGTACACAGTATGGTTCCGGCTGCACCAGCGGACATGGTGTGTGTGGACTGTCGAGGCTGTCGGGACGTTCACTGATGGCCACAGCGACCTTTATGATTGTAGCGTTTATCACTGTCTGGATTATAGGATTTTGGCGTTAATGTCGCCAACAGGAGCAAGCAATGAACAACGTTTTCTCGTTACTGGCAGGAGTACTGTTTGGCATCGGACTGATTGTCAGTGGTATGGCCGATCCGGGTAAAGTCATCGGCTTTCTGGATATTACCCACGTTTGGGATCCCTCACTCGCGTTTGTCATGGGTGGTGCCATCAGCGTGGGTTTCTTTGCCTTCCTGATGGCGAAAAAAAGAAACCGCCCGGTGTGTGCGGAAAAAATGCACTTACCTCTCGCGACGCAAATTGATAAGCGCCTTATTGGAGGGGGAATACTGTTTGGTATCGGTTGGGGTTTAGCTGGGATCTGTCCCGGCCCCGGGTTGGTATTACTGGGGGCTGGCACGTTAAAAGGTCTCGTATTTGTGACTGCAATGGTGATTGGAATGCTGATCTTTCAATGGCTGGAAAAAGTGGGTAAGTCATGACTCTGCGTGGCTCCCGCCACGTCAGAATGCTGTCAAGGGTATCTACATAAAATTTACAGTCAATTTTCTATAAAAATCCCCCCCACTCACAGAAATGGGGGGCATTATTAGTTTCTTTTTCAGCTCACGTATTTCAATTTGCTCCGGCGTGACAGGAATGGCTTTAGGTGATTTGCCTTGCCGTTCTTGCTTTAACTGGCGAACCCGGGATCCATCGCAGATTTACTCACATTCATTGCCTGAGCGGCTTGTCGCACGCGGTAATGCTGCTCAAGGACTAACTGGGCGGATTCCAGTTTGAATTCGGAGTTGAAACGTCTTTGCATAATGTCACCTGTTTAATTATTGAAGTGAGAATATCACCTCTATTGGGGTGACCAAATCTATTGAACCATATATGGACGCTCCCGGCTGTGCAAGCATTGAATAGAACGGTTTGCGACCATATATCCG
>NZ_LFCV01000124.1 GCF_001037465.1 Xenorhabdus khoisanae | reverse complement strand
CAAACACGGGCAAATGCGGATGAAGCGTTATCCAGACAGGTTACTCAGATAAAAAGTGAAGTCGATAAAAGCATCAAGGCACAGTTTAGTGAAGAAAAACAGGCACGCACGAATGCTGATGAGGCACTGTCCAAACAGGTCACGCAACTGAAAAGTGAAATCAATCAAAGCATCAAAGCCCAGTTAAATGAAGAAAAGCAAACACGGGCGAATGCCGATGAAGCATTGTCTAAACAAATCACTCAATTGAGAAGCGAAGTCGGCACAGATATCAAAGCTAAACTTGACGAGGAAAAGAGCACTCGTGCCACCAAAGATGATGCGCTGGCTCAAAGTGTTGATAGTCTTAAGACACAGACTAGCAAAAATATTGAAGCGGCAGTATTAACGGAGAAAAACGCACGTACAACTGCCGATAAAAGTCTAGCAGATAGTGTCAACGCGTTGAGTGCAAAAACTCAAAAAGATATTGCCAGTGCGGTAGCCAACGAAGCGAAAGCCAGAGCTACACAGGATGAGGCGTTAGCAGGAGAAATCTCTAAGGTTCTGGCAAAAGCTAATGCTAACGAGGCAGCCGTAAAAGCAGAGCAGACGGCGAGGGCTAATGGTGACTCAGCACTTGGGAAACGAGTAGATACGATTCAAGCAACAGTCAATGGAAATACAGCCATTGTTAAGCAGACAACAAAAGCTGTAGCCGATATTAATGGTAAAATTTCAGCTTCTTGGAATCTGAAAATAGAAACTACTAAAGACGGGAAAAAATATGCGGCAGGTTTTGGGCTAGGGGTAAATAATACCGCTTCGCAATTTCTTGTTCAGGCAGATCGGTTTGGTTTTGTCAACGTAAACAATGGCGTCATCACTACTCCGTTTGTTGTTGAGAATGGTGTTACCTACATGAATGCTGCTTACATCAAAGATGGCTCAATAAGTAGCGGTAAGTTTGGTGATTTGCAATCTGACAACTATTCATCTGGGAAGACAGGCTGGAGATTTGGCAAAAATGGTCAGTTGGAAATGAACGGTCAAACTTCTGGACAAGGACGGTTAAACATCGCCAATAATCGTATTGATGTTTATGATGAAAAAGGTGTTTTGAGAGTTAGGCTCGGTTTGCTGTAAATGCCATTATTTAATGTGTTAATATTATTTTATTGTAGGTAATTAAATACCTAATACCTATTTAAATAAAGGAGATATAGAATGTGGTACAGGGAAGGTACTAATTCTTTTGAGAAGGAAAGCAGAAAGGTTAAAGGCATTGGCACCTTTTGGTCGCAGACAAAATATGGCGTTATGCCGGGTATGGTGCTTATAGGCTCTGATAATCTCTTATATGAAATTGAAAGTGTCCAGAGTAATACAGAACTCACGCTGGTAGAGGCTTACAAGGGAAATTCAATCAAAGATCAACCTTGTCGTATTATTACCACTTACGAAGGAGATTTGTCGCAATTTAGCGCACGGTTTTCAGCCTTGCTGCACTCAATATCCGGTGATTCCCGTGAAATTCGGAACTGGTTAATTTCACCATCACCAGTAGTTATCGTCCGAGATGATGGCACTACATTTACGGCTGATTCACTGGAAACTATCTATGCGGCACATAAAGTCCGTATGGAATGGTTTGATAAAAATCAGACACTGGTTATGAACGCAGGTAATCAGGCAGCAAATGCGGCTGGTTCAGCGAAAGCAGCAAGAGACTCACAAATAGCAACTAAAGCCAGTGAAACGCAAACGGCTGATTCTGCTAAGGCTGCAAAGGATTCTCAAATTGCGGCGTCTTCGTCTCAATCGTCGGCAAAAATTTCAGAAAATAATGCCAAAACGTCTGAAATCAACTCTGCTAATTCGGCTAAAGCGGCAGCAGCTTCACAAAGTTCGGCTAAGACGTCAGAAACTAATTCTGCTAACTCAGCTAAAGAAACAAAAGTGTCTCAGTCGGCTGCAAAGATTTCCGAGAACAATGCTTCAAACTCTGCAAAATCAGCGAAAACGTCCGAATCTAACGCCAAGGCATCAGAAACTAATGCCGCTACGTCGGAGAAAAACGCTAAAGCCTTAGAAGCCAATGCAACAGCATCTAAATCCGCAGCCGAAAAGTCAGCAAAAGATGCGGCGGATACTCTTGCAAAAATGGGAAACGATGCAAAGGTTGCGGATAACGCCGCCAAAGCCGCAAAGTTATCAGAGAATAACGCAAAGGTAAGCGAAACTGCTACGAAATCCTCAGAAACAAATGCTTCCAATGCAGCAAAAGCAGCTAAAGTCTCTCAAGACGCTGCAAAAATTTCAGAAACCAATGCGGCAAATTCAGCAAAACTTGCCTCTGCTTCTCAGGCCGCAGCAAAAACCTCAGAAACTGTGGCGGTGTCATCAAAAAATGTCGCACAAGAAGCTGCGGCCTTAGCAACAAAAAAAGCAGAATTAGCTGCTGCTTCTGAAAGTAAGGCGCAGAATGCCGCTAATAGGGCAACACTTGCTGCACAAGAAAAAGAAGACCTTCTCAAAGGGAAGACTATTAAGATATCTTTAGGTTCGGATAAATCTACTTGGACAAAAATAGCCGAAGTAGCTATGCCTCAGAATCCTGGTAAAGCTAGTACAGTTCGTATAGAGCTGGTGGGAGGCAGTGGTTACAACGTAGGTCATTATCCACAAACAGCAATGTCTGAAATTGTTTTGCGCTCTGGTAACGGTCATCCCAAAGGCATTACTGCGTCTATTTATAGAACAAATACTGCCGCTGCAAATCAGGTAGCAACCATCAATACTAAAGATGATGAATATGATATTTATGTTCATTTTGGCGCTTATCCATTTGATTTAATTTGTAATGTACAGCAGGCTAATGCCACCATATTAAATATAGGCAAGTTATCAACACCATCAGAAAACCTACCTAAAGGGGTATTGGAAGGTAAAGCATACAATTATGTTTTAGCCTCAGCAGTCGACAATCAAGGGAATCTGTCAATTGATACAAATATATATGGGCCTGGATTTGTTTCTGGAGCGCAAGGCAAGGATAGAACATGGCTAGAACCCAAAGAGGGTAATGCTTGTTGGTTAGCTAACATTGGCGATAAGTATGTTGGCGAATTCCGACATCCGAAAAAGTCAGGAACCGCTGCCATATTGGAAGATCACTATATTAAAGGTGAATCTGATGGTAAATACCAGCCTAAAGGAAATTATGCTGTAGTTGGGGCTTCGTACACTAAAGACGAAACTAACCAGAACTTTGTAAAAAGCAATACAACAAATCTTGGTAAATCATGGACTAGCCTGACAACTATTCCAGATGGCGGATGGGGTCAACCTATTGGCTATTCGACAATGGTACGTATCAACAGCTTTGGGTTACCGAATGGATTCGCTGATCATGGATATTGGAATGTCATTGCCGCTCGTGATATGGCTCAGGGATATGCCGGATTTTTAACGGGTTTTAATAATGGGAAAGTTTATTACGGATTTTCTAACACGAAAGAGGGCAATCCTACTTGGGTTAGGGTGTACACAGAAAATCATAAACCCTCACCGAGTGAATTAGATGTATACACTAAAGGTGAATCTGATAGTCGTAATTACAGCAGTCTCAATTATGTAATCAAAAAATCTGGTGGTGATAGTTCAGATCTAAATAACTGGCCGAACAATAGAGTTGCATTTGTCTATCATAATGCAGCAAACAGTTCTCAAGAGACAGGTGTGGGCGCTTCATTTTCTGCCTTGAATAATAATTATGTATTGCAGCTTGTTTCTCGATACCACGGTAATGGTGATGTTCTTAAGTTCAGAACAAAAAATGGGGATAACAATACTTGGAACCCTTGGCACCATATTGCAACAACAAACTGGACATATTCGCGAGGTGATATTGATGCGAAAATCAATGGGCGCATGGCAAATGGTACTGCTTATACTAAAGGTGAATCAGACGGTAAATACCAGCCGAAAGGTAGTTATGCCATCACTCAGAACACCGTCCCTAATAGCCGGAAAGTTAACGGAAAACCATTATCATCAGATATTACGTTGAATGCTGCCGATATTGGTGCGTTTTCTAGAGGATTAACGGAAGCTGTTTCAGGCGATAACGTACCGTGGAATGCGGCATCTGGTGTGTATAATGCCAATTATAGCGGTCATACCCAGATTATTGTTCATTTTAGTATGGGGGCGGGAAATACTAGTACACCATCACTCCAGCTAAAATCAATATATAAGAATGGTGGTATAGCCTATCGTTCGGCTAGGGATGGTCATGGATTTGAAGAGACTTGGACGGAGTTTTACACCACAAAAAATAAACCTTCTGCGAGTGATGTAGGAGCGTATTCGAAAGGCGAGTCTGATGGTAAATATGTCTTAAAAAACTCGCAAGAAGAGATTAATGCTGGTTATTTTTCAGCTAAATGGATTAATAATTATGCAGGGATTAAATTAATAAAACCAGATAACCGATATGCATTAATTGAAACCACTCCACACGGCAGTGCGCCATTAAACTTTATCTACCGTGATGAAAAGGGTACTAATATTTCTGTTGCATCACTACCAACAGAAACTGGAGTTATTGCATTACAGGGTTATTCCTACTCTAAAGCAGAAGCAGATGGTAAATACCAGCCTAAAGGTAGTTATGCTAACGCAGCCTCTCATGCCTTTAGCGGTGAAGTGAGAGCACCAAACGTCATCACTGGAGCAGTAAACAACCAAAGTTACTTTTTTCAAAGAGATGGTGTTTGGAGATGGACTGTACAACAGGGGGGAAATTGGAAGGGAGAAATCACGCATCCCGGAAGAGGAGGTGTATTTGCTCTGCAAGGTGATAGCTATACCAAAGGTGAATCTGACAATCGTAATTACAGCAGTCTTAGTTATGTAATCCGTAAATCTGGCGGTGATAATACGGATCTAAATAACTGGCCGAGAAATAGAGTTGCGTTTGTTTATCATGATGCGGCAAACAATTCCAATGTCACAGGAGTAGGCGCTTCATTTTCTGCCTTGAATAATAACTATGTTTTGCAACTTATTTCTCAATACCACGGTAATGGGGATGTTCTTAAGTTCAGAACTAGAAATGGGGATAACAATACTTGGAACCCTTGGCATCACATTGCAACAACAAACTGGACATATTCGCGAGGTGATATTGATGCGAAAATCAATGGGCGCATGGCAAATGGTACTGCTTATACTAAAGGTGAATCAGACGGTAAATATCAACCGCGTGGAAATTTCCAGCTCGCGGGGAATTACGCGGTAAGAGGGGAGAATTATACCAAAGGTGAATCTGATGGTCGTTATTATGCTAAATCAGGTGAGGGCAATTTAACCTTAGTAGGTGCATTTCGTCGCCATATTATCTTTAATAATGGTTCTAAAATTGATGGATATATCTTCAAAGATCCTAACGGGCACTTGATGTTTAATAATGGTGTTCACGGTGGTGATTGGCAGATGCGAACTGATGGATCGTTTTACTGTGGAGGTAATGGTAACTTTAACGATGTCTATATCAGGTCAGATAAACGTGCCAAAAAAGACATTGCAAAAATCAGTGATGCAACCCAAAAACTGTCAAAACTGAGTGGCTATACCTATACCGTATCTGACGATAACAAAAATAATAGTCGCTCTGCTGGTCTTATCGCTCAAGAGGTTCAGAAAGTTTTGCCAGAGGCTGTAACTCAAGATGAAAATGATTTATTACGCTTGAACTATAACAGCGTAATTGGATTATTGGTTGAGGCAGTTAAAGATTTACAAAAACAGGTAGATGAACTTAAAAATAAATAAGTATTTACTTACCTATTAATTTTGAAAATGATATAAATTACCCACCCGATAGCCTAATACACGGAGGTTAAAAATGGCAAACGAGGTGGGAAATGTTTCCCCAGAAATGGTTGAGCGTATCGCCAAAATAGTCGCCAAAGAAGTTGCGGCAAATATAAGTGATGACTTAAAGGATAAAGTTGGTGAAGAAGTTGAGCGCCACCTTAAAGCCTACTTTGGTGATATGACAGCAGCACAACACAGTATTCAACATGCCAATCTGGAAAAATTACTGGTTAGGTTAGACAGCCTTTCTAGTGGATTTTACGGAGGCATAATTTCGAAGATAGCTTCCATGCTGGTAGCAGCTCTAATTTTAGGATTGGCGGCTTGGGGCTTAAAAAATGGTGTAGGTAACTAAAGGAGTAGTTAGCTATGGTTGGTAAAGGATTACCTCGTGGGATTAGAAACCACAACCCCGGCAACCTCGAAATAGGGTCTCCGTGGCAAGGTTTAACCAAAAAACCTCAAGATATCCGTTTCTGTTCATTCGTGGATGCAGCTTATGGTATTCGCGCATTAGCAGTTACGCTGATCACCTATCACGATAAACGTAAAGCAACAAATGGCACTCGCATCGATACCGTGCGTAAAGTCATTGAACGTTGGGCGCCCTCAGTTGAAAACCACACAGAACGGTACATTCAGTTCGTCAGTAAGGCAATGGGTGTTTATCCTGATCAAAATATTAACCTGCATGATTACGACACTATTTGTCCATTGGTGGAGGCGATAATTCGTCAGGAAAACGGTCGGGGTAAAGTAAAAACACTAAATTCATGGTACAGCCGTGAAGTTATCGACGAGGGTTTGCGTCGTGCCGGTATTATCAAAAAGACGAAAGAAGTTGTCAAAATTCCGGTAACGAAGGAAACCGCGAGTGCAACGGTTGCAGCGTCTTTAGGGATTGGTCAGATTGCCGAAGTCATGCCTCAGATCTCAGATGCTATGATGAAATCAGAAAGCCATCTGTCCAGTGGTTCAGTAGTTCGCATCACCTTCGGAGTTGCAACTATTGTGGTGGCTTGTGTGATTGCATATGCACAAATAAAACGTCATAAGAATGGAAATTAATAAAATTATTTTGCTCTATTGAACAGAGATTAGGGAAATTAACAGATCTCGGCAAAGGTATCAAATGCAAGATACCTCTGCCGGATGTGTATATGGTCGGTAGTAATGACGTGGCAATTATTGAATTGGAAGTATTTTTATGATTTATGGGCTAAAAATTATCAATCCGCATGATGAAACAAGTTTTATCTTTAATGCCAACACAGCGCCAGCCTCTCTGATATGGGTGGATAAAGTGAATTTTCGAACTCCCGGTGCGCAATTGGACAGGTTTGGGAATGGAACGTGGACATGTCCGGTTAAGATCCCTGTTGGATATAAATCTATGGTAGCGTGTGGCTCTATGACGGAACTGGATTTTTACTATGACGATGATAATAGTTGGGGTTCTAGTATGCGTCTTAATGGAGGTATGGAAAGTTGTAATTACATTCAAAGTGGTGATGTTGTTTCGATCTCGAATATGAGTTTGGCAGACTGGGAGAGGAAGCCTATAAACAATACAGTGAAAGTTATTGCTTATCCTCAATATAATCAAACAGGAACAGTGGGATTAAATATTGAAGGTAACTCAAATTTCAATGTAGATATTCCCCCTAGCGGGTTTTCCTATGTATCCCACAAAGCAGTATTGAGAGTTGATGGTGAAGTCGATTTCTCAAAAATTTCACCTCAGCTTAATGTTCATAACTGCCTGGCATTTTTTCATACAGATAATCCTTACGCAATGATTGTTCCATGGGAAGATCGATATATTTGCAAGGATCGACGTAATGGACGTCAAATGTCGGCAGTATTCCGAATAGTTATTTTCTCTGATGTAGATTCCTCAATGCGATTTGCAAATGACCACTATGGATTACAACTGAGGAACAGTCGGGGCAACATTACATTTTCATCTGGAGTAGGAGTATTAACCAGACCCAAAGAAGTATATCTTAATTCTTATAAACAAAATGATCGAATATCGATTCCCGATATTACTTATCCTATGTATATTCCATCATCTGTTGGGGACCACTTTTGGGTAGATGTCCGTTTGGGAAAAACAGAGTATATTTATTTGAGTAATTATGACGCAAAATCTATCGGCTTTGGTGTATCAAGCACCTATTCTAGGTACGGTCATTTAGGTTCCCGAGCCTATGGCTGGGATTACACGTATATAACGAAAAAGCCAGTATTAATCATCGACGCTTCCGATTATTTCAATTTCTAATAGTTTACTTCAAGAGTAATGGTATTGTATTTATTTTTTATGCAGTATTACATACTAATAACATTGGATAAAATTCACGATAACTTTAGGTATAAGATTAAAGTCAAGGAGCAGAATTAATATGACTATACAAAGTTGTTGGGTGGGAAGCAAAGCAGTAACTGAAACAGGTGAAAGATGGATGAGCTATTTAAAGGGACAAAAACTCATTTACTTCGTTTATAACGATGTTGCGCTTAATA
>NZ_LFCV01000123.1 GCF_001037465.1 Xenorhabdus khoisanae | reverse complement strand
GAAAAGTTTTATCATTATGCGTAATGAAAAATTATTATTGCCTGATAACCAAAAGTAATCTTAGTATTCTTTATATATTTTATCTCAAGTTGTTAAAGCCTATCCTGGTAAACGCTTTTGTTTCATCTGGAAACATTACCCATTCATCGAATGGGTAATGTTATTGTCAAAAAAAGCCTTTACACCATACTTCCTGTCAGACAAAAAATAATGTTCTCCCAAGCCAACACAATGTTAAATAAAATTTTGTACCAGCTGATAAAAAAACAGGCTCCATCAATGAGCCTGTTTCAAAGTATAGTAATAATCTGATTAGATTAAAGATTGTGGAAGTAAACAGAATAATTTTCTAGGACTTGGGTGCGGTAGAATCGGACCCTTTTCATTCGGTGGATTCTTTACATATTTTTCGTTTTGATAATTAACCCAGCCATCGATAAGTGGCCCTTGTGCCTCTTGTGGCTTTTGTGGCCCTGTATCCTTTAGGGTTTTAAGAAGAAATAAACGAGCGTAGAAACCTTCCCCACTCAACACAGTATCACCATTATTACCACTAATTACTTGAATGGGGAACGTTTCATCAAGAATAATACTTCGAAGATCCTTATAGTCACTAGAGATAGTATTTTTGGAAGTCACATTCACTAATTGCCCCAACATATCTATAGTAACGGATTTGACATTTTTGATATTATGCAAAGATTCTTTTGGTTCAAGATTCTCGCATGCCGTGTTTGGGGGAAAATAAACAGGCGGGTACATCGTCTCGGTAGCAACCATCTTGGTAACAAAAACATATCTCAGCGGATTGAACTGATATGAATAAAGATACTTTTCTCCCGTTGTCTTATTAGTAACGTTAGCAGTGACTTTTACTGGTTCAGGTTTGAATTTTTGCGGCGGGAACCATAAGGCCTTCTCCGGTCCGGTTGTATCCACCTCAATAGAAGATCCTGCCGGAACATTATATTGAACATCGAATATTTGTGGATCAAGATCACTTATCTGTAGTCCATGAGAGTCACTTATATGAGCAAATACAAATTTCACCTGATCACTGACAGTAACGGGCCTTCCCAAAGAAAAACTGTTGTACTTATCAGTGGTTCTTATCACGGTTTCCCTTTCTACCGCATTGAAACTCACTGGTTTAGCTTTCGCAGCCTGAGGCTTGTTATTAACATTAACGGATACTTGTGCCACCACACCGTCAAGTCCCGCACTACTTACCAAAGATGCGGTTAAATACCCCTTATCATCGGTCGTGTTCTGCACATCAATAAATCTTAAGCTCTCTGGTTTATCACGGCCCTTATCAGGCACCACTTCCCAGGAAACATCTTTAAATGTCTGATTTTTGAGCGGATTCCCTGTTGTAGATTCTATCATCAATGCCTTATAGGTAGCTTTACCCTTCATATTCGCAAGCAGTGGTCCCTCAGGCGATACCTCCAACGAACCTTTAATTGCAGCATCAGAAGGGTCCTCTGGAATAAAGTCAAAAGCCTGAGATTGTATTTCTACTCCGCCATTGAGGGTGAGTCCAACTTTGGCATTTTTAATTCCCTGCGTACTACGCAATACTGCCTTGAATTTTCCCTGACCACCCGGCTTACTGTCTACTGCGGTTATAGTTGCACCCGGTGCAGCAGAAAGTGAGATTATGTTCCAGACAGGGTTTACGGTTTCTTGATAAGGCTTGCCGTCTTTATTGGTCACTGTCGCAGTAACCGTGTATTGGCTGCCATCTGCTTTGAGTGAGGCAGATGACGGTTCAAAATCAAATTTAACGCCCAGTTTTTGCTTATCATCAACAAAAACTACAGGATCATCAAAGTAGACAGGGGGGTCATATGAGTGATTTCCTGAGCCATTATCCGAACCCGGCATCGGAATCGGATCATCCGCTTTAATCGCAATGCCTACCTTAACAGTCTGAGCTTTAGTACTCTTCACTGTGGCAAAAAGCTGCCCTTGTTCATCCACCACAGAGGAACTGTCTATGATGACACTCGTGTTGTCCGGCTCCGTAACCCACTTAATCTTGAAGCCATCGTTTCCTTTTCCTGGTATTCCTTTTACTGGAGCACCAAACGCATCGACTACCACAGCTTTAAAGATGTGGGCATTGTTTGACTTGTTTGAATTGTTTGAATTGTTTGGATTGCTTGAATCGCTAATGAGAACAGATCCCTTCGGTGCTGATTCCATTTGAGTCAGTTGGAATGAATATTGACCAAAATTAATGGGTTCCGTTTTATTTACCAGTATTTTAGATAATCCCGGAATTTCGAGATATACCTTGATATCTTTCGCCTCTACAGCGGAAATTAATTTTGCAATTAATTGGCCCTGCTGATTGGTTATATTAGTCTGCGCTTCAAGTTGGGGCTTCGCCACATTATCACCTTCTTTCGGCATACCCGGATATTCATAGGTCCATTGAGCCCCCTTAAATTCGGTATGACTGAGTGGGTGATTGTCTTTTCCGCTACTCAGGGTGACGGTCAATGTATACGGTGACAAACCATTAGCACCGACAGGGCGGTTGGGGGTAATGCTTGTCTTCACCGATATGGGTTCAACTATCACGCGGATTGTTCTCTCGGACTGATTATCTGTTTCGTCCTCCGCAACGGCAAAAATCTCGTAACTGTTTGTACCTTTAGGGTTATAATTCGGCAGAGTGAGGTCAATAGTCTGACCATTTTCAAGAATACTGCCCCCATTGTGACTGAATGCCCCATCGGCTGACCAGGTTATCTTTTTGATGAGTTTATCCGCTCTGATGTCTGCGACTATTTGCCTTTTCTCACCGCTATATCCGGTGATGGTGTCAGGCAACATCATTTCCAGTATGGCTTTTTTCCTGTAATCCAGAACAATGTTGTTATTCCTTTCAACCAGATCATAACGGCTTCCGGCCAATGTACGCATAGAAGCAACGCTATCTGTCGAGAGCTGAACCCCCAGAGGCACACCAAATCGGTAGTTCAGATTGGCCAGAAATAAGGTTTCGCTACGTCCGCCACTGCCATGTTTATAGTCCACGCCCATTGTCACCAGCGGGATAGGCGTATAACTCAACCCAAACCGGGCAAGGCTGGGGTTTTTCTGCTTGGTGCTGCGATTGAACAGAGAAACGTTATCGCCAAAGTACTGCTCATAACTCAATTTCCCCCCCAGATTGGGATAAGCAGGCAGGAAAAACTCACCATTGAGATCAAAACCATTGGCGGGGCGTTCTTCGAAATCTTTATCTTCCATAGACTGATGCCAGTCACTCAAACGCAAATAGGTGTTGGCAGAGAGTTTGACATAATCAGCCCAGGCTTCGCCCCCTAACCCCATGCGTTTATTCTTACCCGTGAGGTCATAATCGTAGAAAGTATTTAAACCATACATCCAACCGGGAGTGAAATAGCGCCCCCCCAAACCGAAGTTTATGGTATTTCGGCTGTCTTTATTCCGATAGCCAACCTGGGTGAAAAACAGCCAATCCGCTTTATTGTCATAAAGCGGCAGCAAAAAATCTAATGAACTATTATCCAGCTTGCCTTTTCTATCCATGGAAAGATTAATTTTTGCTGTACCAAACTGAGACAGCCATTTTTGTGCCTCACCGGTGACTGTGCTATTTAATTTACCCAGCGCGTAAGATTTGGCTTGTTCGGTCAGTTGCGATGGCGAGGATGACAACAGACTGCCAACCTTTTGCAGGCCTTGAACCATCAAGTCCTCTTTCAACTTTTTCTCATTATCTCTGTTATCTTCATTTTCTGTTTTCGGTAAAAATATTTCTTTCATCTGATGCTCAGGTTGGCTTTCACCCACAGCCAGAGCACTCATGGTTATAAAGGGTAAAAATAAAGAATATATAAAAATCCCAAAGCGAATGAACTTATTACTCATGTACGAGTCCATATATAAACACCTCATAAAATATGAGCCATTGAGCAGATTTTAAGTATTAGACGTCAGATAAACTTAAAAAAAACAATATTTCTATGCACTTAACATACATTAGGAAAAGTTTTATCATTATGCGTAATGAAAAATTATTATTGCCTGATAACCAAAAGTAATCTTATTATTCTTAATATATTTTATTAGTCCTGGATTCACATAATTACTGCATACCTTTCATGCTGCTGAATAAACAGCGTCTATATTTTATCTCGAATTGTTAGTACGATAGCCTAGCGCGTATATGCAATAGCACCCAATAGATATCAAATCACTTCCTGACTTCTCATGACATAACGGCAGAAAAATGATGAAAATTGACTTGAGCAAAATGGTGACTGAAAGTCGCAATCCCGCCAGTACCTGTATTGATCAGTTATCGACGCTGGATATGCTGCGCGTTATCAACGATGAAGATAAAAAAGTCGCTATCGCCGTTGAGAAAACCCTGCCCCAAATTGCCTGTGTCGTTGATAAAGTCGCCGAAGCCTTTCGCCAAGGTGGACGCTTAATCTATAGCGGAGCGGGAACATCCGGGCGTTTAGGTATTTTGGATGCCAGTGAATGCCCCCCAACTTATGGCACGAAACCAGAACAAGTGGTCGGTCTAATTGCTGGCGGGCATCAGGCAATTCTAAAAGCGGTAGAAAATGCCGAAGATAACCGTCAATTAGGCTCAGTTGATCTTAAAGCACTACAATTTAATCAAAGAGATGTACTGGTGGGGATCGCGGCCAGCGGTCGGACGCCTTATGTATTAGGAGCAATGGAATATGCCAAATCGGTCGGTGCTACCGTAGCCTGCATCAGTTGCAATCCAGACAGCCCAATGGTGCAATTGGCTGATATCGCTATCACACCTGTCGTGGGGCCGGAAGTGGTGACAGGTTCTTCCCGTATGAAAGCAGGTACGGCACAAAAACTCGTACTGAATATGATTACGACAGGTGCCATGATCCGCATTGGCAAGGTATATGGAAATTTGATGGTCGATGTGGAAGCCACCAACGCCAAATTAATCGAACGTCAGAAAAATATTGTCATGGCAGCCACTGAGTGCAGCAGGGAAATAGCAGAACATGCCCTGAATGCCTGTAATGGTCACTGCAAGACCGCAATTGTGATGATTTTATCGGGCGTCAGTGCCGAAGAAGCCAAAGTGTTATTGGCAGAGCACCAAGGATTTATCCGGCCAGCGATACCTAAGGACCGATAATCATTACCTCTCTTAAGGGGTTCTAAATGGCTAAAATTAATCAGGACATGCTGGTCGAAATACTTCACACCATTGGCGGGGCTGGTAACGTTGCTCACTGCGGTAATTGCATGACCCGCCTGAGGTTGACTCTGCGCGATGATTCACTTGTCGATAAGGCCAGATTAAAAAAAATGACCGGAGTATTGGGTGTCATAGAAAGTGATGATCAACTCCAGATTGTCCTTGGCCCCGGTAAAGCCCAGACAGCGGCGGACATGATGAATACTTTATTAAGTGAATCACATCATCTCAGCCATTCAGAGCCACATTCTGACACACTAAAAGATATTGCCCTTTCCAATAAAAAACACCTTAAAGAAAAGCAAACCAGCTCAGTCCATAAATTTCTGGCTAAATTCGCCACCATTTTTACTCCCTTAATCCCCGGGTTTATCGCCGTTGGTCTGTTATTAGGTTTTGCTACCTTGCTGGAGCAGGTTTTTATCAAAGGAGCCGAAAATCCCGACGCCATATTGGTGGAAATGGTCGGCTATATGAAAATCTTCAGCAAAGGCATGTTCAGTTTTCTGAGCATCTTGATTGGCTACAATGCACAAAAAGCCTTTGGCGGATCAGGCGTTAACGGTGCCATCATCGCATCCCTGTTCGTACTGGGCTATAACGCCGAAGCCACCAGCGGTTTCTATTCTGGTATCAATAACTTCTTTGGGTTTTCCATCGATCCCCGGGGCAATATCATTGGCGTGCTGATCGCCTGTATTCTCGGCGCTTGGGTAGAAAAACAGATCCGCAGAATCATGCCATCTGATCTGGATATGATCCTGACTTCGGCTATCACCCTGCTTATCATGGGGGCCGTTGCCTTTATCATTATTATGCCCGTCGGCAGTTACTTGTTTACTGCAATGTCATGGCTGTTTATGAATTTGAATGGCAACCCATTCGGTACGGCTGTTTTGGCGGGATTATTCTTAATCGCGGTCATGTTTGGCGTGCATCAGGGCTTCGTTCCTGTCTATTTTGCCTTGATGGATGCACAAGGATTCAACTCTCTGTTTCCCATTCTGGCAATGGCAGGAGCCGGTCAGGTAGGTTCTGCGCTGGCGTTATATGTGAAAGCCAAAAAAGGCTCATTGCTTCGCACTCAAATTAAAGGTGCCATCATTCCGGGCTTTCTGGGGATTGGGGAACCCTTGATCTATGGTGTCACCCTACCCCGCGTAAAGCCTTTTGTGACCGCTTGTCTCGGTGGTGCGGCAGGGGGATTTTTTATCGGCCTGATTGCCTGGTGGGGCTGGCCTGTCGGGTTAAATAGTGTTTTCGGCCCTTCCGGGCTGGTCGCCCTGCCCTTAATGACATCCAACAGCGGTATATTTACCGGGATGGCAATATATGGTGCAGGGCTGATTGTCGCTTATATCGCTGGCTTTATGCTGACAATACTCTTCGGGAGCAAAAATATCGATCTGGACTGATGCAGCCAGACCCGCCTTAATTTAACCATATTAAGGGCACACAAGCGGCGGTCAGAATGCCCATTGCAATATTGAACATAAACCACGAGTGACGGCTTCGCAGCAATCGGCCAATCAGTGAACCGAGCATAAGCCAGATTGCACCCGCGATAATGCTGGAAAATAACATCACTACGCTGATGGTTAAAATGGAGTAGCCATATTGTTCTCCAGCCAGACTGTAGCTACTGACCGCTCCCAATCCCATCAGCCATGTTTTGGGATTCAGGAACTGCAACAACCATCCCTGATAAATTTTGATAGGTGGCATTGACGGCGTTGAGGTATCCAAGCGCTTATAATGCGAGGTTGCTGTTTTCCAGGCTAACCAGAGTAAGTACAGGCTACCAAGCACTTTCAGGCCGGTATGCATGGCAGGATAAATCAGTAACAACGCAGCGACACCAAAAGCAGACAGCAACAAAATTGTCTGCATCCCCAAAACAATACCCAAGCAAAGCGGAATGGAGCGACGAATACCAAAATTGGCACCCGATGATGTCAACAACATATTGTTTGGACCCGGCGTAACTGCGGAAATAAACATAAACGTACTGAGAGATAAGATCAGGCTTACAGTCATGGGTAGTTTCCCCTCACCCAAATGGTCAACATTTCCTTTCAAGAAAAATAACAGTATGTTATTCCACACACAAGATGACTAATCATGAAATCAATTCATTATGAATTACCACATCGGGAACAACCACAATGATAATTCCGTGGCAACAACTGGAAACCGAAACACTACTTAACCTGATAGAAAGTTTTGTCTTGCGGGAAGGCACAGATTACGGCGAACAAGAAAAAACACTTGAACAAAAAGTACAGGATGTTAAACGCCAACTTGAACGGGGTGAGGTTCTGCTGGTATGGTCTGAGTTACATGAAACCGTCAATATCATGCCCAAAGAGATGTTCCGCCCATAAAGCCTGACTTGTTTTATTCACTCTAACTGGATGATTAAAATAAAGATAACTCAATTTTTATTGATAAGGAGTCTGTCCATGTCTGCCAAACATCCTGTCATTGCAATTACTGGCTCCAGTGGAGCAGGAACAACGACCACCAGTGTGGCTTTTCGCAAGATTTTCCAGCAAATTGGCGCGACTGCCGCAACCATTGAAGGGGATAGTTTCCATCGTTACACTCGTCCTGAAATGGATGCCGAGATCCGCAAAGCGAGAGAACAGGGCAGGCATATCAGTTACTTTGGGCCAGAAGCCAATGATTTCAGCATGCTGGAAAAAGCATTTTCTGATTATGGGGAAACAGGCAGCGGGCGCTGCCGAAAATACCTCCATACTTACGATGAAGCCGTCCCCTATAACCAAGTACCAGGCACTTTCACACCGTGGGAACCCCTGCCATCAAATACAGATATTCTGTTTTATGAGGGTCTGCATGGCGGTGTTGTCACGCCACAACACAATGTCGCCAGCCATGTTGACCTGTTGATTGGTGTTGTGCCTATCGTGAACCTTGAATGGATACAGAAACTCATCCGTGACACCAGCGAACGCGGGCATTCCAGAGAAGCCGTTATGGATTCTGTTGTCCGCTCAATGGATGACTATATCCGCTATATCACCCCCCAGTTTTCACGCACCCACATAAATTTCCAGCGCGTTCCCACGGTTGATACATCTAATCCTTTCTCTGCCAAGGCTATTCCATCACTGGACGAAAGTTTTATCGTGATCCGCTTCCGTGACCTAACCCAAATTGATTTTCCATATTTACTGGCAATGCTTCAGGGTTCATTTATTTCCAGTATAAATACCATTGTTGTTCCGGGTGGAAAAATGGGACTGGCGATGGAGTTAATTATGGCGCCGATCGTTAAGCAATTACTGGAAGGCCAAAAAATTTCATGACTTAAACTGCTTTTTATTTTAAATAAAGCAGGCAACAAAAAATAATGTTGTCTGTTTTATTTAAATAAATAAGTCGTTCTTACAATAATAAAGCGGCTGATAAAAATCAGTTTTAGCCAGAAAAGTGAAGCAACATAAAGCTCATCACAACGGAAACGCTGTTCAGAATTATATAAATACACTGTCAATAAAATAGCCTCTCCAAACAGATTTCTGGTAATCTGGCAACCGGTTTAATATGCTGAAGCGATACAGGGGAAGACAGAAACGTTTTCCTGTGTTACAAACAAGGTTACAAGCGAGATTGGCAAGTTATATGGGGTGAGATCAATATGCCATCACTTTGGCATTCTTATAATCCATATAAAATTCCTGCTTGTCAGTTTTTCAGCAAGTTAATATGTTAAGCTATTGACTTTATAAAGCTAGCCTGAAGAGAAACCATCTGTTTCTCACTTCATAAAGGCAGAAATAACAACAGAGGATAAAGCGAATGGTTCTCGGCAAGCCACAAACAGACCCTACTCTTGAATGGTTTTTGTCACACTGCCATATTCACAAATATCCATCCAAGAGCACGCTTATTCATCAAGGTGAGAAAGCAGAAACGCTTTACTACATTGTTAAAGGTTCGGTTGCTGTTCTAATAAAAGATGAAGAAGGTAAAGAAATGATCCTCTCTTATTTAAATCAGGGGGATTTCATTGGTGAACTTGGATTATTTGAAGAAGGGCAAGAACGTACTGCATGGGTGCGAGCCAAAAGCGCCTGTGAAGTGGCTGAAATTTCCTACAAGAAATTTCGCCAGTTAATTCAGGTTAATCCTGACATTCTGATGCGTTTATCTGCTCAGATGGCAAGTCGTCTACAAACAACTTCCGAAAAAGTAGGCAACCTGGCCTTTTTGGACGTGACAGGCCGTATCGCCCAAACGCTGCTCAACCTGGCTAAACAGCCTGATGCCATGACTCACCCTGATGGTATGCAAATCAAAATTACCCGTCAGGAAATCGGGCAGATTGTGGGTTGCTCCCGTGAAACAGTTGGCCGCATTCTTAAAATGCTGGAAGATCAAAACCTGATCTCTGCACATGGTAAAACCATTGTTGTTTATGGAACACGTTAGTTCCCGATAAACCTGAAATTCAGCCAGTGCAATTTATTACATCCGCACTGGCTTTTTTTGTTGCTTCTCCCGATCGTTATTTTATTGATTTAACCATTTATTGATTTAACCATCGCGATATCGCCATATCCAACCGCACCATGCCTTCTGTTATCTCATTCTCAGCGATAATTAATGATGGCGTAAAGCGTAAGATACTGTCTCCTGCACTCAATAACATCAATCCGTGCTCCGCCACTTGCTGCAATATTTCTCTGGCCTTGCCTTGATATTCCACTTTCAATACAGCGCCAATAAGCAACCCTTTTCCACGGAATTCATGGAAGATGCCATATTTTTGGTTCATCTTTTCCAGTGCATGAATGATTATATCGTGGCGCTTTTCCACTCCCGCCAATACTTCTGGTGTGTTGATGATATCCAAAGCGGCACAACCGATAGAACAAGCCAACGGATTTCCGCCATAAGTTGTTCCATGTGCGCCTGTTTCCATCGCCGTCGCAATTGTATCGGTCGTTAGCATCGCACTAATCGGAAAACCTCCTCCCAATGCTTTTGCCGTCGTCAGAATATCCGGTTGAACGCCATAATGCTGATAAGCATATAGCCTGCCTGTACGCCCCATTCCGCTTTGTACTTCATCAAAAATCAGTAGCGCCTGATGCTTATCACATAATTTCCGCACACCATGAAGAAACTCTGTCGTTGCAGGCGTAACACCGCCTTCTCCCTGAATCGGCTCCAGAACAACAGCGCAGGTGTCATCATCGATTACCGTTCTGACAGCATCCAGATCATTAAAAGGGACGTGTACAATATCGGCCGGTTTAGGCCCGAACCCTTCGGCATATTTTGGCTGTCCTCCCACCGAAACGGTGAAAAACGTGCGTCCGTGAAACGCATGATGAAAAGCAATAATTTTGGTTTTATGGGGATGATGGCGGGTAATCGCGTAACGACGGGCCAGCTTAAATGCGGCTTCGTTGGCTTCCGCTCCGGAGTTAGCGAAAAATACTCTCTGTGCAAAAGTTGCATCAATCAACTTTTTCGCTAAAGTTAAGGCGGGTTCATTGGTGAAAACATTGCTGACATGCCACAATTTTTCACCTTGCTGTTTCAGAGCCGCCACCAAGGCCGGATGGCAGTGCCCCAGAGCCAAAACAGCGATACCACCGGCAAAATCGATATATTCTTTACCCTGCTGATCCCAGACCCTACTACCTTGCCCTTTGACAGGAATAAAATCCGCTGGCGCATAAATTGGCAACATAACCTGATCATAAGTATTCCGGCTATTTGCTGTGTTTTCTAGCATTTCCCTCACCTTATTTTTCTATTTGCCACACCGAAGTGAAATAACAGTCACTAAATATGAATAAAAAATCAAATAGTGGCAAATAAAAAAACGAGTGAGGGATTATCGATGATACCTGACTAATACTTAAGAAAATTATTCAACAACTCATGTCCCTGCTCACTAAGAATACTTTCCGGGTGAAATTGCACCCCTTCCAGTGGCAAAGTACGATGACGTATTCCCATAATTTCATCCACATCGCCATTGCGCTGGCTCCATGCCGTCACTTCAAATGACGCAGGAAGAGTTTCAGCAGCAATCACCAGCGAATGATAGCGTGTGACGGTCAGTGGATGATCCAACCCCTTAAATACCCCTTGCTGACAATGATGGAGCAAGCAAGTTTTTCCATGCATCACTTCACGGGCTTTGACAACGCTGGCACCAAAAGCCTGACCTATCGCCTGATGCCCCAAACACACGCCCAAAATAGGCAGTTTCCCGGCAAAATGTGAAATCGCTTCCAGAGAAATCCCTGCTTCATTTGGCGTACAAGGCCCGGGAGAAATCACTAAATGTGTAGGTGCTAATCTTTCAATATCTTCAAGCTGTAACTCATCATTACGCTTAACTAAAACCTCTGTCCCTAATTCACAAAAATATTGATATAAATTGAATGTAAAAGAATCGTAATTATCTATTATTAATAACATAGGAGTATATCCTACTGATTTTATAGTCTTATAAGTTGCCCTACCCCATTGGGGCATTATGCATTCTGTATTACGGTAAAATCAGGTAAAGCAGTATCAACGGCAACGGGGGAGTCATCATACCACAGAAGGATTTTTAAAATAGTGGCACAGAGAATCCCTAACCAACTAAGTTACTTATACCACTATGTTACTTATACTACTACAGAGTACAACGCTGGAGAAAGGAGATGGGAGAGAATACGAACGGTATTCAAACAATCAATAATGATTACCCGAATACCGGATTACCTCTTGCTAAAACGATTAAGACTCAACCTTAGCTGACAAAATCACAATAGGTTTCACAGGTACGTTTTGGTAAGGCCCAACATTTTCTGTTTTGACCTGAGAAATTTTATCCACGACATCCATACCTTTTACGACTTTACCAAAGACGGCATAACCAAAATCACGCTGACCATGGTCAAGAAAAGCATTATCAGTCACGTTAATGAAAAACTGGCTGGTCGCACTGTCTTTATCTGCGGTACGTGCCATGGCAATAGTGCCACGCAGATTACGCAAACCATTATCTGCTTCATTCTTAATTGGCGCTCTGGTGGTTTTTTGCTTCATATCTTTTGTGAAGCCACCGCCCTGAATCATGAAACCGGGAATAACACGATGAAAAATAGTGTTGTTATAAAACCCCTCATTGACATACTCAACAAAATTCTTGGTGGTAACTGGTGCCTTGTTGCTATCCAACTCAATTTCGATTTCTCCGGCTGATGTCACCAGCTTCACGTGAGTTTCGGCAGCCAATGCTGGAACAGCCACTGCACTGATAGCACATGCAGTCATAAGCGACACAAAAATACGTTTAAACATTGATGGTTCCTTTATTTTTGAGGTCAACAATAAAATTCATAACAACAAAACTTATTAAGTGTAATTCCCAATAGAACTAAGTTCCAAAGATTTACCTACATTTACGAGTATTTTAGGGAAATAGGGGGAAAATCTATCTATTCAGCTTTTATATTCGCATATTTGCGCGAGAGTTAATTTAAGAATAACCTCTATATTGAGGCGCTTTCCGGGCCAAAGGACGTAATTTATCGGCAGATGCCAGTATGGTGATACGAATGCAAATTTTCATATAGGGTGATATGGTGTGTTTCGGTATATCAATATTCCACCTGCTTTTTGCCGTAATGGTCACTAACATGAACTATAAAAAAAGCCTAAATCCCAAGAAGGCGTTGATTTGGCGAATTGTTCACAGAGATAACTTGCCGTGGATTCTTCAAAATGGTTTTTTCGCTGGGAATAGTGATACAAAGTCAGAAAATTGGATAGATATTGGTAATCCAGAGCTAATATCGAAAAGAGCAAACCATCCCGTACCCATTTCTCCAGAAGGAACACTGAACGATTACATCCCGTTTTACTTCACACCTTTTTCTCCCATGCTTAAAAACATACACAGCGGTTGGGGTGGAATAAAGCGAAGAGATAATAGCGAGATAGTTATCCTTGTTTCCAGTTTGCACAAATTAAATGAGATGGATATTCCCTTTATTTTTACTGATAGTCATGCTTATTACATGTGGTCGAATTTTTACTCTGATATCGCAGATCTGGACAAAATTGATTGGGAAATTATTCAATCAAAAGATTTTAAAAGAGATCCCGATGATCCTGCTAAATTTGAACGTTATCAGGCTGAAGCACTCATACACAACCATTGCCCAATAGAGGCTTTCGTTGGTATCGTGTGTTATTCCGAGAAAGATAAGCAATACTTAAAAGAGTTAATTAAACAATCTGGTCATGATGTTGAAGTGATCGCGAGACCGGGGTGGTATTTTTCATGATTCATTACTCAACAGGCAACTTACTTGATGCTGACGTGGAAGCATTGGTCAATACAGTCAATACAGTAGGCGTTATGGGAAAAGGGATTGCTTTAATGTTTAAAGAGCGTTTCCCTTTGAATATGGCTTTGTATGCAAAAGCTTGCAAATCAGGTGAAGTTAATACCGGAAAAATATTTGTCACGGAAACAGGGGAGTTGGTTAGCCCTCAATGGATCGTTAACTTCCCAACCAAGCAGCATTGGCGCTTTCCTTCTAAGATGGAATGGATTGTTCAGGGATTAAATGATCTTAAAAAATGGATCATCGAGAATAACGTCAAATCTATTGCGATTCCCCCTTTAGGCGCTGGTAACGGCGGTCTTAGTTGGATGGACGTAAAACCAAAGATCGAGTCAGCATTATCATCTCTGGATGATGTAAACATCTACATTTACGAGCCTACGACCAAATACCAAAATGTCAGTAAAAAGCAAGGAGTTGATGCATTAACTCCAGTTCGAGCCATGATCGCGGAACTTGTTCGCCGTTATTGGATTTTAGGTATGGAATGTAGCTTACTCGAGATTCAGAAACTGGCTTGGTTTCTTGCTAGAGAACTTGAAAAACAAGGTCTGCCAGACATCCTAAAGCTTAAGTTTAAAGCAAATAACTATGGGCCATATGCTCACAATTTAATGCATTTACTCAATGCATTGGATGGTAGCTACCTTTGTTCTGATAAGCGTATTCCTGATAGCGATCCACTGGATGTCATACGATTTAATGACGCAAAGAAAGAAAAGCTTCAGGATTATTTGACAACCGAGGCTAAAGATTACTTACCTGTATTAGAAAAAACCTCAGAACTCATTGAAGGATTTGAGTCTCCCTATGGCATGGAGTTATTAGCTACAGTCGATTGGCTCCTGTACAAAGAAAAATGCGACAATAATATCGAGTCAATTAAAAAAGGCCTGAGCCATTGGAAAGGTGGCACTAAAGCGGCTGCGCGGAAATTGTCATTGTTTAAAGATCGTCATGTAAGCATTGCTATAAATAGACTGACCTCATAATTAGTTCTATGTGTACTATCTACCAATGTACTATCCACCAATGTACTATCCACCAATGAACTATCCACCAAGCATGGGGGATAAGTGACAGTAAAAATGTCAAAATAAAGTTACGCCTGTCCACAAGCGACAGCTCTCGGTATAATCACCCCCGCTATTTTCGTGTATTCCTCAGGGAGATGACCATTTTGACCATCAAAAGCTACAACTATCACATGACCCACTTTGTCACGAGTGCACCTGACATTCGCCACCTGCCTCAAGATGTGGGCATTGAGGTCGCGTTTGCGGGTAGGTCAAATGCGGGTAAATCCAGTGCCCTGAATGCACTGACCCGCCAGAAAAGTCTTGCGCGCACGAGTAAAACCCCGGGCCGTACTCAGTTGATCAACTTATTCGAAGTGGAAGAAGGTGTTCGTCTGGTGGATTTGCCGGGCTATGGTTACGCTGAAGTACCAGAAGAAATGAAGCGCAAGTGGCAGAAAGCCTTGGGAGAATATCTCCAGAAACGTGAATGCCTGTTAGGGCTGGTGGTTTTGATGGATATCCGTCATCCACTGAAAGATCTGGATATGCAGATGATCGAATGGGCAGTTGTGATGCAGGTTCCTGTCATGGTATTGCTGACTAAGGCCGATAAACTGACTTCCGGTGCCCGTAAAAGCCAACTGGCGAAAGTCCATCAGGAATTGGCTTCTCTGGATGGCGATGTTCAGGTCGAATATTTCTCTGCTCTGAAAAAGTTCGGTATCGATAAACTCGAACAAAAACTTGATCTTTGGTTCAACCAACCTGCCATTGAAGCGGAATAACATCCGCTGCATTCACCACATTCCCGCCTGTATAAATCGGACATAAAAAAACGCCCCAGTCAAAAGAGATGACTGGGGCAGCTAATATTCAGCTAAATCCGATTACGTGAAGTAAAAGGTCTGAAAGATAGAACATCTTACCTCTGTACCCTACGCCGACAACTTTACCCTATTCCTTTAATCAAAAAAAGACTTTTTTGTAATTAATTTTCATAAAATGCCTCGATTCAGCTTCTATTATTTAATCAAATCAGGTTATAACGCCATCATTTATGTAGTTTAATTACATAATTATGAGATCTAGATCCAATCTCAAACCTAACCTAAATTGTTGCCACAAGCCTTCTCACGGTGTGATCCGGCTATTTCTGGTTTATAAAACCAACAGTGATTTCATAAAAATCACTCAATAAAAGATCATCTACACAAAAAATAGGGCTATAAAAAATAAAAAAAGAACCGCAAAGATGCGGTTCTTCAAAAATCAATAAATTGAAAGTATAAGTGATCAGTGCGCCTGATCCCAATTATCACCAACCCCGACATCCACTTTTAATGGAACATCAAGCTGCATACTTTGTTCCATCAACTCTCTGATTGCTTTCTCCGCAGCCTCCAGTTCAGACTCATGCACCTCAAACACCAGTTCATCGTGAACCTGCATGATCATCCGTACATTTGGCTGTTCGCTGACAATCCAATTATCCACGGCTATCATCGCCAATTTGATGATATCCGCTGCTGTACCCTGCATAGGCGCATTGATGGCTTCACGCTCTGAAGCTTTACGGCGCATGGCATTACGCGATTTGATATCTGGCAGGTACAATCGACGCCCTTCCAGTGTTTCAACAAACCCATGTTCAGCGGCTTGCTGGCGTGTGCGCTCCATATAAGACAGCACGCCCGGATAACGTTCAAAATAGAGATCCATATAACGTTGTGCTTCGCCACGTGGAATCCCTAACTGGCGGGATAAACCAAACGCACTCATACCATAGATCAGACCAAAGTTAATCGCCTTCGCACTGCGACGTTGCTCGCTGGTCACTTGCTCCAACGACACGCCAAACACCTCCGCAGCGGTCGCACGGTGGATATCCTTACCTTGTGCAAACGCCTTCAGCAACCCTTTGTCTTGTGACAAGTGTGCCATAATCCGCAATTCGATCTGTGAATAGTCCGCCGCCATAATGCGGTAGCCTTCTGGCGCAATAAATGCCTGACGGATGCGTCGACCTTCCTCATTACGCACAGGAATGTTTTGCAGGTTTGGATCACGGGAAGAAAGACGCCCAGTCGCCGTTACCGCCTGGTGGTACGAAGTGTGGACACGATTTGTCAGCGGATTAACCATTTGGGGCAATTTATCCGTGTAAGTGGATTTCAGTTTCGCCAAACCGCGATGCTCCAGAATCACTCTCGGCAATTCATGGTGCTCCACCAATTCTTCCAGGACTTCTTCGTTTGTTGATGGTGCACCATTCGGGGTCTTTTTCAAGACAGGCAAGTTCATCCTTTCAAACAAAATGACTTGTAACTGCTTGGGTGAAGCCAAATTAAATTCTTCACCCGCTAACGTATAAGCTGATTTTTCCAACTCATCTAAACGTGCAGTGATTTCCAGTGAATGTTCTGCCAACGTTTGAGCATCAATCAGTACGCCTGTCCGCTCCATGCGGGAAAGCACAGGCACTAATGGCATTTCAATTTTCTGGAAAACTTTTTTCAGTGTCTCCACGCTCTCTAATTGTGGATACATCACCTGATGTAACCGTAAAGTCACGTCCGCATCTTCTGCCGCATATTTTGATGCTTCCTCCAGCGGAATTTGATTGAACGTTAGCTGTTTTTTACCTTTACCCGCAATTTCTTCGAATGTCGTGGTCTTATAGCCCAGATGACGCTCCGCGAGGCTATCCATGTCATGTCGGCCCACTACGCTGTTCAGAACATACGATTCCAGCATAGTGTCAAAAACAATACCGTTCAGAGTAATGTCATAACGAGCCAAAACGCCACGATCAAATTTCAGGTTTTGGCCTATCTTAGGCAGGCTTGCATCTTCCAACAGTGGTTTTAATGCTGTGAGAACTTCATCCAGATCCAGTTGTTGGGGCGCGTCCAGATAATCATGGCCCAACGGCAGATAGGCGGCTTCAACCTCTGATTCACCTAACGCTGATCCACTTAACGCTAATCCACCTAACGCAATAGCAAAAGACATTCCCACCAGATTGGCGGTCAGGGTATCAAGGCCATCAGTTTCAGTATCAAAAGAGAATGCCGGAGCCTGTTTCAGTTTCTCAATCCATTCATCAAGGGATTGGCGATCAAGAATGGTCTGATAGCTTTCCGGTGAAATTTTGACAGCACTTGGTGCGGCTGCCACAGCTTCGGCTTTCGAAACTGCGGCAACCAGTTTCTGCCCATTACCTTCCAACCAACTGCCATTCTGTACGTCACTGATCCAGCGTTTAAACTCATAATGGCTGAACAGTGCCAATAACTCATCCGCATCCGGTGGCACAACAGCAAGTTCCAGACAGGTCTTATCTAATTCCACATCCGTTTTAATCGTTGCCAACTGATAAGAAAGGTAAGCCACTTCTTTATGCTGCTCCATTTTCCCGCCCAGCGTTTTAGCACCGCGGAAACTGAGTGTCGCTATTTCATCAAGTCTGGCGTAAATCTCATTCAATCCACCAATACCCTGCAACAGTCCCAAAGCAGTTTTTTCACCGACCCCCGGCACACCAGGAATATTATCGGAAGAGTCCCCCATCAGGGCGAGGAAATCGATGATCAGTTCAGGCGGAATACCATATTTTTCCTTTACCCCTTCCGGCCCCAGAATAGTGTTGGTCATGGTATTAATCAGCGTGATATTCGACGTCACCAACTGAGCCATATCTTTATCACCAGTACTGATCAGGACAGAGCGGCCTTCTTTTTCAGCCTGCAACGCCAATGTACCGATAACATCATCAGCTTCAACACCCGGTACAACCAGAATTGGCAGTCCCATTGCCTTAACCATTTTGTGCAATGGCTCAATCTGCGACCGCAAATCATCCGGCATTGGTGGGCGGTGGGATTTATATTCAGCAAATAACTCATCACGGAACGTTTTGCCTTTGGCATCAAACACGACCGCCACATGACTGGATTTATACTGCATGATCAAACTGCGCAGCATGTTCAGCACGCCATACATGGCGCCCGTTGGTTCCCCTGTACTGTTTGTCAGTGGAGGAAACGCATGGTATGCACGATAAAGGTATGAAGAACCATCAACCAAAATCAGGGGATTGTCTGCTATCTGTGCCATAAAATTTTCTTCGTCGTTCTGTGGGATGAATAAAGAATAGAATGCCATACTGTGCCGATATAGACGAATTTTGCGAGAATTTTCTCGTGCTAACCTGCATTTTCTGACAAATATTCTGATGAATTCTCTGTGGATAACTTTGTGCACAAAAAAATGGCACATAAACCAGATTTATGTTTATCACTGTAAAGAATGAAGAACAGAAGGTAAAAATCAATGAATTACGGCGAATGTGAAAGAAATATTACAACTACTTAAAAATCACTGACTTGTGGATATTACCGGAGTTTATGTTATGAAAGGGAACTTTCAGCAAGTATTGTGCCAGTTTTATCTTAGCTGACACAATACTTGTATTATTTTATATTAATACCAGTCTTCTTGTTGCATTGTGGCTTATTTTTTTGTCACCAGATAATTCACTACATCAGAGAACTTCTTACCGTAGTCCAGCTCTGAACGCGATTCAATGCCACCATTGTTAATCAGGTATTTGCCATTAACAAAAACTGCCGGAACACCACGCAATTCAAGATCTTTGGCTGCCTGACGCTCTTTAGCGGCTACAGATTGCACGATAAAGCTGTTCAATGCCGCATCATATTCCTCACCAGACACACCAGCCTTGATGAAGGCATTGCGGATATCTTCTTTACTATGGATGGATTGGGTTTTCTGAATACCCTCAAACAAAATTGGAGTGACTTTATCTTCAACCTTCATGACGATCGCAACCGCCCAGGCATCCGTCAGATCTTTCCCCAGAGGCCCCAGAAAATCGACATGATAACGGTCATGAGTCACCCCCGCCGGCAGGTTTTTCTCAACAGTAGAAGGAACATGATAAATGTTTTCAAACTGATAACAGTGAGGGCAATAAAAAGAGAAGAATTCCAAAACCTGCGGCTGATTTGCAACCGGGTTTTTTAATTCCGTATACTGTTTGCCTTCAGAAAAACCGGAAGCAGATGCATTAAATGCCATAAACGCTCCCACCAGTGCTAGCCAAAATTTCTTCATAATGGTCTCCAGAAAAATTAATACATCGGGTTGAGCTGTAAAGGTGGTTCCTGTAACAGCCGGGTTTGTTCAGAAAAAAGATTCATTTGCTTATGCCAGAAATCACTATCAGCCATCCACGGAAATGCTTTGGGAAAAGCGGGGTCTTGCCAGCGACGAGCAACCCAAGCCAAATAATAGACCATTCGCATTGCCCGCAGTGGTTCTATCAAAGCCAGTGTTTTTGGGTCAAAATCCGTAAACTGGCTATATGATTCAAGCAAAATATCCAGCTGAATCAACCGCTCCTGCCTTGAGCCATTGAGCAACATCCACAAATCCTGAATAGCAGGGCCATTGCGGGCATCATCAAGATCCACAAACCATGCCTCATCACGCCACAAGATATTACCAGCATGGCAATCACCATGCAGCCGTAATGCCTGCCAGTTATCATTCCATTGATGTACAACAGCATTGTTCAATTCATCCAGTGCCGCCAAAAAACCTTTCTTACGCCCGGCAGGCAGAAGCTTGCATTCAGCCAAATATTGATACGGTTGATACAAATACTCATCAAAATTAAGCGTAGGACGAGCCGAAAACGTTTTTTGACGACCAATCTGGTGCATTCTTCCCAGTAAACGCCCGACATCTTCCAACTGGTCAAAATTATCTGATTCGTACTGGCGTCCTCCTACGCTCGGGAAAATAGCAAAAAAGAACCCGCCATAATTCAGTACCGTCTGCCCATCAAACATCAGGGGAGCCGCAACCGGTAAATTTGCCTGCTGCAATTCATGCGCAAGATCATGTTCCTCTTGAATTTGCTGCTGACTCCAGCGCAGGGGGCGATAAAATTTCACCACATAACGTTTGCGATTCTCATCCATGAACTGATAAACACGATTTTCGTAACTATTCAGTTCAGTTAAACCGGAATCAAGATACAAACCAGACTGCGCCAACGCATCCATGATTAAATCTGGCGTTATATTCTGAAAATTAAAAGCTTTCGATTCTGTCACAACACAGTTCTCTCTTTATCAATCTTTAATAACACCGCGGGCACGTAATAACGCTGTCTTAAAATCTTCTTCATAATCCTTTTTCAACCCGGGAATTTCTGCCTGACTATCCGTACCGCGCATTTTCAGGTGATAAATCAGAATATCATCGGTTAATTCAGACAACTGCCCTGCGAATCCTGCTTCATCAGCCAGCTTTTGCAAAAGCTGCGCCAAACTTAAATCCGGCTCATTCTTCCATACTGGATGTAAAAGTTCGATAACTTCATTGAGGCGGTGATACTTCATTTTTAGTTCCTTATAAGACGGACGGGTACGTGATCGCATCAAAGCCGCCCTTTTGGCTTCTGAGGGCTAGACTGCTAAGATGATTGCTCAAGCTCCGCTTGTTCATGAAAATACCTCTTATCCAATCAAAAAGCTTTAAGCTTTATCTGAACAGTTTTAACCAAACCCGCGTTGCTGATTGGGAAACAGTACAAAAAACTCTGCAACAGGATTTATCTGCTTGTGCCAATGGCGATATCGAAATTGTTTTACAT
>NZ_LFCV01000122.1 GCF_001037465.1 Xenorhabdus khoisanae | reverse complement strand
ATACAAACGATAGCCGTGAGGCTGGCGGTTTTGTAAAAGACACGAGGCCATCGGTAACCAGTAGCGCATCTCTTTTTTACTCGCCGCTCTATATTAATGTAAAAAATAATGAGTAAGTTAGAATGAAAAGAATGTTAATCAACGCAACTCAACAAGAAGAGTTGCGTGTTGCCCTTGTTGATGGGCAGCGTCTTTATGATTTGGATATTGAAAGCCCAGGACACGAGCAGAAAAAGGCCAATATTTATAAAGGTAAAATTACCCGGATTGAACCTAGCCTAGAAGCTGCTTTTGTTGATTATGGCGCAGAACGGCATGGTTTCCTCCCCATTAAAGAAATTGCTCGCGAATATTTCCCAAGTAATTATCACTCCCATGGCCGCCCTAATATTAAGGATATCCTTAAAGAAGGTCAGGAAGTCATCGTTCAGGTTGATAAAGAAGAACGAGGCAATAAAGGTGCAGCTTTAACAACCTTTATCAGTCTGGCTGGCAGCTATCTGGTTCTGATGCCAAATAACCCAAGAGCAGGCGGAATTTCTCGCCGCATCGAAGGTGATGATCGTATCGAATTAAAAGAGGCTCTTTCTTCTCTTGAAGTTCCTGAGGGGATGGGGCTTATCGTCCGTACCGCAGGTGTAGGCAAATCTGCTGAAGCCTTGCAGGGAGATTTGAACTTCCGTCTGAAACATTGGGAAGCGATTAAGAAAGCGGCTGACAACCACCCCGCTCCATTCCTGATTCATCAGGAAAGCAATGTTATCGTGCGGGCTTTCCGTGATTATCTGCGTCCAGATATCGGCGAAATCTTGATTGATAATCCGAAAATTCTTGACTTGGCACGCCAACACATCACTGCTCTGGGCCGTCCTGATTTTGCCAGTAAAATCAAGTTGTACAGCGGTGAAGTTCCCCTGTTCAGCCATTATCAAATAGAGTCGCAAATTGAATCGGCTTTCCAGCGTGAAGTTCGTCTGCCTTCCGGTGGTTCAGTGGTCATTGATACGACTGAAGCCTTGACCGCAATCGATATTAACTCATCCCGCTCAACCCGCGGTGGTGATATCGAGGAAACGGCCTTTAATACTAACTTGGAAGCTGCTGATGAAATTGCCCGCCAATTGCGTTTGCGTGACCTCGGTGGCCTTATTGTTATTGACTTTATTGACATGACGCCGGTTCGTCACCAGCGTGAAGTTGAAAATCGGTTGCGTGATGCGGTACGCCAAGATCGGGCTCGTATTCAAATTGGCCGTATTTCCCGCTTTGGCCTATTGGAAATGTCACGCCAGCGTTTAAGCCCATCTCTGGGTGAATCCAGCCATCATGTCTGCCCTCGTTGTAGCGGCACAGGAACTATTCGCGACAATGAATCACTTTCCTTGTCAATACTGCGCCTCATCGAAGAAGAAGCACTAAAAGAAAATACATATCAGGTTCATGCTATTGTTCCGGTACAAATTGCTTCCTACTTACTGAATGAAAAGCGTAAGGCAGTCAGCGCAATTGAACATCGCCAAGGTGGTGTAGGCGTTGTTATTGTTCCAAACGATCAGATGCAGACTCCGCATTTCTCCGTTTTACGTGTACGTAAAGGTGAAGAAATTTCTGTTTTAAGCTATATGCTCCCACAAATTCATGAAGCAGAAATGATAAACGCTCAGGATGACAGCCAGCCTGAGCGTAAGCGTCCAGAACAACCTGCCATTTCAGCGTTTGATCTGCCAGCAGAAACACCGGCACCTGCTGTAGCAAAAGCAAAAGAGAAAAAGGCGACTGTTAATAACCAGAAGCAAGCTGAAAAACCTGGGTTGCTCAGCCGTTTTGTTTCTGCCCTGAAGAAAATATTCAGTGGTGAAGAAGAAAAACAAACTCAGGAAAAGGGGAGAAAATCCTCTGGTAATGATAACCGTCGTCCAGCAGAACGTCGCAACTCTCGCCGCCAGAATCAACGCCGTGAACGCAACGAGAATGAAACTCGCAATAACCGCGAACGCGATGAACAACGCAAGAGCCGCAATGTTCAGCAGAAAAATAATACTCAAGAAAACCTGACAATAGACAATGAAGCTCGTGAAGCACAGCAACAACAACGCCGTGAACAACGTGCTGAACGTCAGCGTCGTCGTCAGGAAGAAAAACGTCAGCAACAACAGGAAGCCAAAGCTCAACAGGTAATAAATAAACCTGAGGTTGTCGAAGAGGAAGTTGAAGAGCTCCAGCCTGTCATGCCTCGTCGTCAACGTCGCCAGCTTGAGCAGAAAATACGCATCATTGATGAAGTGAAAAAAGAGGTCAGCATTGCTGCCTTACCAACAGTAATGCCTGAAACTGTATCAACAAACACAGAAGAAGCGCAAAAAGCTAAAGCGCCTGTCCCTGCCGTTATTGATACGAATATTGAAGCAGCAAATCAACCAGCTATGCCACAAAGTCCGGTTGTGCAAAACTCAGCTTCACAAAACTCAGTTTCACAAAACATTGCCTCACAAAATAATGAGCAACAAGATAACACGATGCCACGTCGCTCCCGCCGTTCGCCACGCCACTTACGTGTCAGTGGTCAACGTCGTCGTCGTTATCGTGATGAACGTAATCTGACTCAATCACCAGTGCCATTAACAATGGCTGTGGTATCACCAGAACTGGCATCAGGCAAAGTTTGGGTTCGTTATCCCGTCACACCAGTAACACCTGTTGAGCTTGAAACCCCGGTAGCTATTGATACCATTGAAGAAAAAACAACACCTGCGCAGCAAGAAAATGTGATTCTAATGCCAGCAGTAGTAGAGTCTGTGCCAACTTCAACAGAAGTTCATATTGAGGTTGTTGAAAAACAAGATGTCACGACTCATGGCAAAGCTGAATCAACCAGCAATGATGCGCCTATCACGATATCTGTAGAACCGGAAATCGCGGAACCTATTATCAATCATCATGAAAAACATCAGCCAGAAGTTTTAGGTGATATTACATCTCATAAAGCTGTATCTCATGAAGCTGTACCTAATGAAACCGTGCTCCATGAAACAGTACAGCATGATAATGTAGCATCACATGATACTGAAGAAACACGTCACCCTGCGGAAACCATCGTTGTGACGCCTATTCTTGAACAGGAACATCATGAAGAACAACCAACTGTCGCAACGGAAGTATGCGCTAAGGCAGAGGAAGTTAAAACGAAAGAGGCAAAAGCTGCTGAGTCTTCGATTATCATGGAAAAAAATCATCACGCTTATTCCCCAATGACGAAAGCGCCAGCACCAGATATGGCAACAAAACCTGTTGTTATCACTGAATGGCAGCGCCCTGATTATCCGTTCAACGGTAAAGGTGGTGCAGGTGGGCATTCTGCAACAAATATCGCAACTTCTGCTATGTCGAAACCACAATCATTCGAATAATCAGATAATGTGATTTTCTGTAAAACTCAAAATGGCTCCTCTTGTTAGGAGCCATTTTTTTATCCATATACGATAAATATAGGTCAATTTGATTTTATTTAACCAACTATTCCAATAAAATCGGATGATTATCATTCTCATTTAATATAGTTAATTTTATGGAGAAATTCCCATCTATGAAACCTTGGCTTATTTTTGGTGCTGGAAAAGGTGTCGGACGCCATCTGGCGGCTATCGCTCTGGAACAGAAACGCCCTGTCACAGCATTAATCCGCGATGATCAACAGGTGTTGGAACTGAGTACAGCAGGCGTTAACGTAATACACGGTGATGCCTGTGACAAAAAGAGTATAGAAAAAGCGATTTCACAAGCAGGAGAAAATCCGATCATTTTTTCAACTATTGGAGGGGGAGATGCCGATCATTACGGAAATATTGCCATCATAGATGTGTTGGAACAGGCTAAGATCTCCCGCATGTTATTGGTGACATCTATCGGATGTGGTGACAGTTGGAAAACATTATCTCCACGGGCCAAATCATTATTTGGGCAGTCAGTCCGGCACAAATCACTCGCAGAGAGTTATCTACAAACCAGTACATTGGATTTTACAATTATTCGTCCTGGTGGCTTAACTGATCAATCAGGTACAGGACATTGCCAGCGTTATCAAGAAGAAGTTCATGGCATGGTAAGTCGGGAAGATGTCGCCAAGCAATTGGCACAAATGGCCGAAGATGGACAAACTTACTATCAGATTTATGCCTTAGTTGATCCTGAGCTAAAACCGCATTGGAACTGATTTACAAAAGATCCTAAAAACATAACCACGCCATTAGGCGTGGTTAATTGTCTGTTCAAACTTGAACAACTAAAACTCACTTGATTCCACTATCCATCGCTTTGAGTTTCTTAGATAACTCCCGGCGCTCTTTAGACAGTTCAGCATTTTTGATGATGTATTCATCAACGCGCTCTTCATAATCACTGCGCATATGAGCGATAATCCCTTGAATATCTTCAACCGACATTCCCGGTTTGATGTAATCACTTAGGTTATCGAGGAGGAGTACACGCTTTTGGTTATCTCGAATTTTTTTCTCATTATCTACAATTTCGCGCTGTAATTTGTTCTTACGACGGAATATACGCACAAACTCCAGTACATTGTGGAATGTTGGCTTATTTGTGTTGTCCATTTTTTACACCTTTTTAATCAGACCGATAATTTCTTATGCTAACTACACAATACAATTTCAAGCAGCACATAGACAAGTCAGTTTCGACAATTTATTGATGGGGTCTACACAGATTGCTTCACATAACTCTTTGGGGCTGTGAATAACATGCTTCACACAAAGATCATGACAAAGTGAACAACTCATTTCATTATCCTTTATATTAATTTGAGCCATAACAAGGGCATTAAACGACAATGCATTCCTTGAGCACTTGGCGCTGTAAGCTGGTAGTCAGGATCAACCATAATGTCTACTATGTGAAAGAAACATGCTCCATCTCCAATCACACGTCCCATACCAATCAACCTCCCTTGATCGCGTAAACAGATTGCAAGCAGTGAATTCACATGCCTCATACTAACGGCCCCATCATAAAATCCAAAATCGGTTTATTAAATCTTGTCGAAACCTTAGGTAATATTGCCCACACTGGGAAAATTTAAAAAATTGCCTGAAATACATTGGAAAACAGGTTTCGGTAAAAAGTCAAAGCTTGAATTACTGCAGATTTAACTAACTCTAGCTCATTTTCGAGTGGACTGTAATGAGTTAAACATTGCACAGGCCGAGGAATACACATGTACGCCAAATATATCGGGAAAGATGATCCCCAAAACAATTTAGTTAAAAACAAGATTTATAAACTCACAGAGCAAGATAACGGTAAGTATTCGATTAATGGGGTTTTTGTTCATTCTGACACTGTGGTAGCCGTGTATCCGCATCCACACGCGGCTTTAATTGAAGAATATGCAAAACTCGCAGCCGAACATGATGAACCATGGCGCTGGTTTCAATATCGCAAGGACGCTTCCGAAAATTGGCAGAATTGCACTAAAAATTTAATTTTTATCCAGACATTGGAATTCAGGCTAAAGCCTAATCCACTCATTGTCCGCATTGGCGAATGTGACGTACCTGTACCTGAAAGAAAACCGCCCCTGAAAGGTACAAAATATTATATCCCTGATCTTCTATCTGATGATTGTGTTGACCCACTTATATGGGATAACAGCAACATAGACTTACGTTTGCTAGATAGAGGATTGGTACACCTTAATGCAGATGCTGCTAACATCCATGCATATGCACTCCTTTCTCTGACCAAATAGCAACACCGAATTAAAGGGCATCCGACCATTTTTTCTATTCTCTCATATCAAAAAGCACACCTGTTTGGTTAGCACGCCTTACCCGATAATCGGCAAGTGTGCTTTTTGATATGCGGAAGGGAATATCACAACAGAACGGATACCTTAATCCCAAAGCCACCCATATCTAATAATTCAGATTGGCCTGAATATGGTTTACCATGTAAAAGGCTTAATCTGGTGTCACTGAGAACCGTAATTCTGAGTACACATCTTAAACATGAGTTTGGTACACATACACAGTATTTCCTCAGGAAAACAGTAAAGAAATTTAGCTACATTAGCCAAACAAATGAGACGCCAATAAAAGCCTAACTCTATAATTAATTGATAAATTAAATGGGGATAACTCAACGTTGAACACCAGTAAAGAAGAACAAAGTTTCTACTTTCATGATTACGAAACTTTTGGTAAACACCCTGCCCTAGATCGTCCCGCTCAATTTGCAGGCGTTCGCACCGACAGTGATTTCAATATCATTGAAGAACCTTTAGTGGTGTATTGTGCCCCCTCTGACGATTATCTTCCTGATCCTGAGGCTGTCATGATCACAGGCATTACACCACAATTGGCTCTGAAAAAAGGCGTCAATGAGGCGGAGTTTGCTCGTCAAATCCATGCAGCATTCAGTAAACCGAATACGTGTATTCTTGGATACAATAATATTCGTTTTGATGACGAAGTCAGTCGCAACATTTTTTATCGTAATTTTTACGATCCTTACGCTTATAGTTGGCAAAAAGGTAATTCCCGCTGGGATCTTCTTGATGTATTACGTGCCTGCTATGCCTTGCGCCCAGAAGGTATTATCTGGCCAGAAAATGATGATGGTTTACCGAGTTTCAAGCTAGAACATCTGACAAAAGCCAACGGTGTTGAACATACTCAGGCCCATGATGCTATGTCCGATGTTTATGCCACTATCGCAATGGCAAAATTGGTAAAAAAAGCTCAACCTCGTTTGTTTGATTACTTTTTCCAATTAAGAAATAAACAGAAGATCAGCCATCAGATTGATATTCCGCAAATGAAACCTCTGGTTCATGTATCAGGTATGTTTGGTACGTTACGCAGTAATATTAGCCTTATTGCACCCTTAGCATGGCATCCAACAAATCGTAACGCGGTGATCATGTGTGATCTGGCGGGCGATCTCACCCCATTATTGGAACTCAATGCAGATGAATTACGCGATCGTTTATACACCCGGCGTAATGAACTACAGCCAGGTCAAACTCCAGTCCCCATTAAATTAGTACATATCAATAAGTGCCCAATCATCGCACCAGAAAATACATTACGGCCAGCGGATACAGAACGAGTAGGATTAGATCGCAATCAATGCGAACAAAATTTAGCTATTTTGCGCAATCATCCTCAAATCAGAGAAAAAGTTGTTGAATTGTTTTCTCATCCGGAAGAATTTCCAGAATCTGATAATGTCGATACTAAGTTGTATAACGGCTTTTTCGGTGATGCCGATAAAACCGCAATGGAAATTATCCGGGAAACAGCCCCTCAGAATTTACCGGCATTGGATTTATCGTTCCAGGATGTACGCATTAAGGCACTCTTATTCCGTTATCGCGCCAGAAACTATCCGGCAACTCTGGATTATGACGAACAACAACGCTGGTTGCGCCATCGTCGAGATATCTTGACACAAGAAAGTATTAGTCAATATCTTGCAACGATTGACGAGCTTTTTGTTGAATATCAAGCTGATGAAGAAAAATGCCGCCAGTTAAAAGCATTGGTTGATTATGCAGTCCAACTAGCTGGATAAAACTTCCACCCAATTTCCATGTTTTACGATAGAAAAAGACAAAACCTGAAGGATTGTCTTTTTCTATTTCTTCATTAAAACAAGCTAATCATGCTGGTGATCTATATGCTGGCATCCACACTCCCCCGCCCAATTTTTTAGTTTGGAGGTTTTGCCAATTCCCGGATTTAAGGTGTTGGTAGGATCAGTCATCTGATAGAACTGTTTGAGCTGCGGTTTAGCTTCATATAAATGACCCACATTGTGTTCAGCAGGATACTCGGCTCCACGTTGATTCAAAATTTCCAACATTTTTGCTTTCAGTGCATAAACATCTGTACCCTTTTTGACAATATAATCCTGATGGAATACATGGCACATAAAATGACCATAATACAGCCGATGCACTAATGCTTCATTTATATCTTCAGGCAAGGTTTCAAACCATTCACGATCATTGCGTCGCAGAGCAATATCCAGTGCCAGAATATCTTCCACTTCATTACTGTGAACAGCTTGATAACGAATAGCGGCCCCTGCGGCTGCAAAACGGTGTAAAAATGCTTTTGCTCCTTCTTCTGGCGTACAGGCAAAATATTCTCCCTCAGCCTGTTTGAAGTAGCTTTTCAACCACTCACTCGCTTCCTTAATACCTTTACCAGACATTTTCAGCATTAAGTGATGTTCAAAACGATTCCGGTACTCTTTCAGACGAGCAGGCAAATGAGCAGGTAATAAACGGCTCAAGCCCTGCATGGCCCGGTCGGTTAAATGAGAAGGCAAAAACGGTACTTTACCCAATATGGCATCCATTCGCCCTTTCAGGCTGAAAAACATTGGCATTTTATCTGTGCCTAGTTTATCAATCATGACGAAAGTATCTTTTCCATACATTTCAGCAATATCAAAAATATCCCGATGCATGTATTCTCCGGCAACGGGCAAGTTCCGGAAATTTGACAGAATATGGCGGCGTAACTCCGTCAAGACCTCAGGTTGATTCGTGCCAATATAAAAAACCTGCGAAGATGATTCTGCCGGAAAAGTATCAAGACGAACAGCAAAGACAACTAATTTACCCGCACAGCCAGAGGCTTCAAACAACCTGCGCTCATCGGCATTAAAACGTGATGGAGTTTCTGCATCAACATCCCTGATACGCTGTGAATATTCATGATCAGAAGCAACTCTTTCAGTGTGCTCAATATCTTCGGCACGATAATGCTGCTCTTCCAGACGAGACAGAATATCTTCAGGTTTATCACCTAATGCTATTCCCAAATGGTTAATAAGTTCAGCCTCACCTTTTTCATTAACGCGACCATATAACGCCATTTCGGTATAAGCGGGTCCACGCTGAACCAGAGAACCCCCTGAATTATTACAAATTCCCCCAATAACAGAGGCACCAATACAGGATGAACCTATAACTGAATGAGGTTCGCGCCCCAACGGTTTCAATACTTTTTCCAGATGCCATAATGTACTGCCGGGAAAAGCAATAACTTGATTGGTAGATTGAAGTACCTGAATTTTATCCATCCGTAGGGTGCTTATGATAACGATATCACGGTCATAGTTATCGCCATTCGGTGTAGAACCTTCCGTTAATCCAGTATTAGCTGCTTGCATTAAGATAATTTTGTCAGCTTCAACACAAGCTTTGAAAACTTTCCACTGTTCCAATAGCGAACCCGGAAACACAACCGCAAGGGCATTTCCTTGCCCGGAACGAAAACCTTTTCGATAACGTTCTGTTTTTCTGGGTTCAGTGAGGATATGGGAAGAACCAACGATATTGGTGAGAACAGCAATTAGTTGTTGATTTTGTGGACTTTTAACATCATTCATAATAGTACTATTACCTTATGAGAACTTACCAGACAGGCTCTTGCTGAAATCAATCAGGTATGGCGAAATTATTATCTATTATACCCTTTCCATTACAATTTGTTGATTTCTTATCCATATTTCAACTTGGAATCTATTAGGCACTGACTGCATTTTAATGTTCTTCATGCAATAACTGCTTTTTTCTATTTTTTCTATTTCCTGTTTTTAAAGCAAAAACAGCACCCGAAGGTGCTGTTTTTGCTTTAAAAACAGCACCCGAAGGTGCTGTTTCAAAAAAGTATCAATGTACTCTTTTCTTTCAGGCCACTACTGTAGTAGCGGCAATCTGAAATCATCTTTTACTGTCATGACTCACTGAACTGTGGCATTGGTTGACGGAAGCTACGGGTCACAAAGAACATATAAAGGAGACCAAATCCGCCCCAAATCAAACCTAATTCCATCGATTTTGCTTCCAGGTTCATCCACAAAACACCTACTGTCGCTGCCCCCAAAAGTGGCAGGATCAAGAAATTCAAGGTGTCTTTCAGTGTATTATTGCGGCGTTCACGAACATAGAATTGCGAGATCACCGACAAGTTAACGAAAGTAAATGCCACCAGTGCACCAAAATTAATCAATGCAGTTGCAGTCACCAGATTCAACCAACAGGCTGACAGAGCAACAATGCCAACCAATAGGACGTTAATCGCAGGAGTACGCCATTTTGGATGAACATAAGCAAACACTTTCTCAGGCAGTACACCATCACGCCCCATCACATAAAGCAGCCGGGAGACACCTGCATGAGCAGCCATACCGGAAGCCATTACAGTGACACAAGAGAAGACTAAAATAATCGCTTGGAATAGTGCCCCGGCAACATACAACATAATTTCCGGCTGAGATTCATCCGGGTTTTTAAACCGCGAAATATCAGGGAAATAGAGTTGTAAGAAATAAGATACCGCAATGAAGATAACACCACCAATTAATGCGGTCAGGAAAATCGCTTTCGGAATGACCTTTTCCGCATTAGGTGTTTCTTCAGACAAGGAACTGATGCCGTCAAACCCGAGGAAAGAGAAACAAAGTATCGTCGCTCCGGTTATCATTGGAATCAATTTCGCTTCTTCCGACGTAAACGGCCGCATACTGAGCAATGTGCCAGCACCTTCACCATGATGTACGCCGTACATTAATAAGCCAACAAATGCCACTATAACAGCTACTTGCACAACCACGATCAAACCGTTGAGGTTAGCCACAACGTTGATACCACTCAGGTTGAAAACTGTCATCAAAATTGCCAAACCAACGACAAAGATCCAAGGATCAACACCGGGGAAAATGGCTTGAAGATAAATTTTTGCCAGCAGGATATTGATCATCGGCATAAGCAGATAATCCAGCAAAGATGACCAACCTACCATAAACCCAAGATGGGGGTTCATTGATTTTTGTACATATGTATAGGCAGAGCCTGCTGATGGAAAACGTTTTACTAATTTCCCGTAACTTAAAGCTGTAAATAAAATTGCGATCAGTGCGATAGCATAAGATGTCGCGACATGCCCATCCGTTAATTTGGAGACAATACCAAAAGTATCAAAGATAGTCATTGGCTGTATATAAGCAAGGCCCATCATGACCACCTGAAACAAGGTCAAGGTTTTTCTCAGTTGGACGCGGTTATTGGCACTGGCTTGGTTAGTGCCGAGAGAGATTGAATTATGCGACATGAGCGAAACCTCCCATAACTTCGATTTGGGTACTGATACAACTACTTAATCGATAGTTACTGGGTAGACTTCGCATCTGTCTATAAACAGAAAAGAAAGAAAAATTAGAGGATGGTAAATTAATAGAGCGCCATGCCCCATAGTCATCGTTGCAGCAACGAGCGCCAATCGGCACAAGTGCAAAAGAGAATAATTGCTCCATATTTGCATTCCTCAGTACAGCAACCTTATTTCAATTATGGTTGCTTTTGGTCAGTATCGATCCGGAACAAAATCCGGCCTCTTGGTGTTGTAAAAAATAACTCAACGCAAAAAAAATAACTGATGCATATTTACGCATCAGTTATTTTTAGTGCACGCATTTTGCACTTCGAGTCCAGAAATAGCAAGTGCTATAACACTAAAAATCTATTATTTTTTACGACACTACAAAGCCTTAGAGGATAGGCTCTTACTGAGTCAGTGCTGAAATTTAACGCCATCATATCCATTGATTAGCCTCTGTAAATTTTTAGCACAGAGCGAAACTATTTGCCAATTGATTATGATGACGTTGATGTCAAAAAAATCATCCCATCATCATAAAATTGATGTGGGATGCTTTTATATTACGTCTAAATGTTAAGTATAATGACTAATATTAATGAAAAAACGAAATATTAATTAAAAATCATAATTGATGCCGATATTGTAACGGCGGCCATCTAGAACTGCGCCATGGATTTCTTGGGTAACGCATTTGTCAAAAAGGTTGTAAACTCCCCCCAGAAGACGAAGGTCTTTTGTCAGATTATAAGACACACCGAGATCAACAAAAGTATAGGATGGTGTACCTGCTCTTGGTTGACCACGATATATATAATCTGTTGATTTACTTCTAAAGTTTACACGAGCCCACGTTTCCATTTCTGGAAGTGCCTGCCAGTTCAATGTTGCATTAACCATATGCTTTGGCACTTTGTTTAAAGCTATTCCCTTTTCTTTACCGCTTTTTTGCTCTGACTCAGTGTATGTATAGTTTGCCGCTAATGATAAGCTTTCCACTATATCCCAATTCATAGTGGTCTCGATACCTCGAAGATTAGCCTTATCTACGTTCACACGATCACTGATAAACTTATAAGCCGCATCGCCAATTGTACATTTTTTATCCCAACCACCTCTTGTGTCGGTACAACGACGTAATTCCGTGATCTTATCTTTGTAATCTGTATTGAACAAAGTCAAGCCAATGTCCAGGTTCTCCTGATTATTCCAAATTATACTAATTTCTTGATTCAGGCTTTTTTCTGGTTTTAGGTCTGGATTACCAACAATAACGGCTGTTTTCTCATAAAGACCCTTATCTATTTCTTTAGATGAGCCACCTGTACCTTGCCCCCAATCAGAAGAAACCTGACGCAATTCAGGAGAACGATATCCTGTTGCTATCCCGCCTTTTAATGTCCATTGTTCATTTAAGTGCCATACACCATATACACGCGGAGTCCAATGAATACCAAACTCTTCATCCTTATCCATGCGAATACCGCTCGTTAAGGCAAAATCATTGGTCATTTGCCATTCATCTTCGACGAAAAGAGCCCAACTCCAACGATCTAATTTATCTACCTTTTTCTCTGATAGCAGTCTATTTTGATTATCCCTTAAAGTCTCATAACGGTATTGTCCACCCACCGTTAATGTATGTTCATCTAAGATAAAATTCACATGACTATTAAATACAGTGTCACTATATTTCATTTCACGACTAGGGTTTCGTGATTCATCTTTTTGAATATAGGAAGTGACTGTACCAAAATCATAAATACCATTATGAGTAATGGAATAATTATTACGAGAAAACTTTTCCTTACCTGTGCTATTATCTGATTTCCCTTTAGTAGTATTGCGATCCTGCTCATATCTCCCAATTTCAAAATCGAAAGTATTTTGCTCATCCGGTGTCAGAGATAAAGTTGCTGCTCCATTACGCATCTCTTGTTCTCTAAAGCCATCAAAGAATTTGTCTTCATTACGATGAGAAAACAAACCCATTACTTTTAATCCCAACAGCCCATCAATTACAGGACCTGCCGCATACACATTGGTTTGATAGCTATTGCCTGAATCTTTACTTTCGGTTAGTGTCGTATCGGCACGTAAACTAGCTTTCCACTCTTTTTGTGCTTTACGTGTGATAACATTAATTACTCCCCCCATGGCATCAGAACCATAGAGAGCAGACATTGGCCCACGCACTACTTCAATACGCTCAATCGCAGATAATGGTGGTAACCATCCTTGTTCAATACCTGGACCATCGCTATTTGGTCGAGTCGAACGAGTATCTACACGTTTTCCATCAATTAAAATCAAGGTATATTTTGATGCCATCCCACGCATACTAATATCACTTTTACTACCACCGCCCGTAACAACCACCCCTGGCACATCTTTCAATGCATCCGTCACATCACGGTAAGCTTTAGTTTCCAACTGTTCACGGCTAACAACTGAAATGGAAGCAGGTGCATCTTCAATTTTTTGCTGGAAACCCGCTGCGGTTGTTACAACTATTTTATCTTCACCGCCATTAGCTGCATTAACAGTCAAAACAGTGCTGGATGAGATAGCAGCAATAATGCCTAATACGATTTTTTTCTTTGCAAAAACAGCCATTCCCGATTCTCCAAAAGATAGAATAGAATAGAATAGAATAGAATTAATTTAATTTAATATGGATAATCGACATACACCCGCAACACAGGGATAAATATTTATCCCTGTCAGTGTTATGCTTATTAAATTAATGACTTTTTAATTTAATAAAACAGTTTATATCTTTTATTATTCTAACTCGCCAATTCCGCCACTAAGCCATCAATTAATACTTGTGGTACCCCCTGAGAACAACGCTCAATTCGGCCTTTGATACCATAAACCTCAGCCAAACTATCAGGTGTGATAACCTGTTCAGGTGCACCTTCAGAAATTAATTGGCCTTTCTTTAGCATTAATACATGGTCTGCGTGACGCAACGCAATATTTATATCGTGAACAACAACAACAGTAATAATATTACGACGTCTCGTTTCTCGTGCAACCAAATCCATGACGTGATACTGGTAATTTAAATCCAGTGCACTTAATGGTTCATCAAGTAACAATAGTGCCGGATGGCGGATTAATGACTGAGCCAATCCAACCAACTGTTTCTGACCACCCGATAATTGATCCAAGTAGCTAAGAGCCAAATGATCAATACCAAGCTGGCGTAGCAGCTCCATAACTTCTTTCTCACACTGGCTACTACTTACACCACCTGATGCTCGCTGAGCAACAATCACAGATTCGAGTACATGGAGATGAACGCCCGCTGGTAGCGATTGAGGTAAATACACCACGCTTTTTGCGCGTTGGGCAAAACTCATCTGCATCAAATCCTGCCCATCCAGCAGTAATTCACCACTGGCTTTATTCAAACCCGCCAGAGCACGTAACAGCGTGGATTTTCCACAGCCATTCGGCCCCAGCAATACGGTAATTTGACCACGCGGCAATGGCTTAACATCCAGATTTTGGATGACAGGATGTTTCGGATACCCCGTTATCAGACGATTTATTTTTAGCCCCTGACTCATACATTCCCCCTATGGCGTAAAACTATGCTAAGGAAGAAAGGCACACCCACTAACGATGTCACGATCCCCACCGGTATAATGATACCCGGAATTAAGTTCTTAGAGACAATAGAGGCCATCGACAAAACCAGTGCGCCAATTAATGCACTCGCAGGCAGGAAGAAACGATGATCTTCACCAAACATTATTCTGGCGATATGAGGTGCCACCAGCCCGATAAAAGCAATTGGCCCAACAAACGCAACCGCTAATGCAGTCAGAATACTAATACGCAGTAATGTTCCTAAACGAAGACGGCTGATATTGATTCCAAAGCTGGTAGCGCGATCTTCTCCCAAGCGCAACGCGGTCAATTTCCAGGAATTGCTCATTGAGATAGGCATAATAACGGAAAAGACCAGCATCATAACGCCCAGTTTTTCCCACGTCGCTCTGGCAAGACTCCCCATCGTCCAGAAGACCAAACCCTGTAAGGTATCTTCCGTGGCAATAAATTGCATCATAGAAACCAGCGCATCGAAGGTAAATACCATCGCAATGCCGAACAATACAACACCGGAAGTTGCCACTCTTGTCCAGCGGGTAATGCCATCAAGCATCAACGCGGCCAGCAATGCAAAAAGAAAAGCATTTGCCGAGATGAACCACTGATCCGGAATGCCAGGAATACCAATTCCAAGCACAATGGCCAATGCCGCACCAAAAGAAGCGGCATGGGAAACACCCAAAGTAAACGGGCTGGCTAATGGGTTATTCAGGATTGTCTGCATTTCAGCACCGGCCAGCCCGAGAGACAGGCCAATCACTACCGCCATCAGAGCATAGGGTAATCGAATATCCCAAACAATCACCCGGGTTGCTGCGTTAACACTTTCCGGTGAAATCAGTGTTTGCCAAAGGGATTGCAGTGATAACCCCGATGGCCCCATTGTAAAATCCAGTACAACAGAAGTACCAATCACCAAAATGATGAACAATATCCATGCAATACGTCGACGCAGGATATGACGATAATGTGCTTTTATATCGCACTCATTTAATTTCTGTTTCACCATTGGCATAGGCTCGGTAGTGACGCTCATTTTTATTACCTGTTACTACTTATTTCTCACTAACCCAATACGTACCTGCTGGTTCAACAGCCAAGAATTTATTGTGAAGCTCTTTCAATGTTTGCTGTGGATCTAAGTCAGCAAATTTTTCAGGGTAGAACCATTTGGCAAAAACTTGCGTAACAACAACATTATAAGGAGAGTTGTAGTAGTGGTGCCAAATAGCATAGCTACGGCCTTCTTTCACTGCGGTTAATGTGTTGATGCCATTACGTTCAGTGATGGCTTTTAGTCCAGCACGGGCAATATCTGCGGAAGTCTGGGCTCCCATTTTAATGCCCTCATCTTTATCACCCGGATCTTGTGCACCACTTGCAATGTAGATATAAGGATCATCGGCAATCACTTTTTCCAGATTCATTGTACCCAATGGAGATGGCAATACATTTTTGGCAATGTTTTTGCCTCCAGCCAAGTCAATGAAATTCCCCATATTGCCGTTACCCGCCGTACCACAGCAATCTTCGCTGGAGCCTGCTCTTAACTCAATAAATACGGAAGGCTTCTCAGCTTCTGGTATACGATCAGTAATATCAGTCACCAGTTTCAGATTTTTTTCATAAAAATCGGCGTAAGCATTTGCTTGTTCTTCACGGTGCAGGATTTTGCCCAGCATACGGAGGCTAGGTAATGTGTTTTTCAAAGGATCATTGCGGAAATCGACAAAAACAACCGGAATACCCGCTTTTTCCAACTGTTTTACCAGTTCGCTGTTTTTTCCGGGACCATGCCCAGACAGACCAAAAATAGCAACATCAGGATTCAATGTAAGTACTTTTTCAGAACTGACACTATCCTCGCTGGTATTACCAATCAGGGGAATGTTATCGATTTCAGGGAATTTAGCTTTATAGATGGCGTAAGTTTGCGGATCTAGCTTGCGGAAATCACCTTGCCAGCCAGCAATGCGAGCCAGAGGTTTATCTCCTTCCAACAGTGCAACAGAATGGAATAGACGACCTTCGCCCAACAAAATCCGGTTGACTTTCTCAGGCACTTCTACGGTACGTCCAGCAACATCAGTGACTGTTTCAGCCCAAGATGCAAAACTTGCCATCATGGCGGAGCCTGCTATCAGACTGACACCCATACTTTTCACGACTGCTCGAAATACAAACTTCACTTTAGTTAGCCTCTTCATGCAACAATTGTGGCGCTAACAATAAAGCAAATAAGAATACTTATCAATGCGATTGATTCGGTGTATCCCAAATTTACAGTCTATATTTTTCCTCTAATCCCCTGAAAAATAAAAACTGCCGATTCCATCACAGAATAGGCAGCTTTTTGTCACAAAAAAGTCATGATGTTGTAATCAATAAATATCAATCCATTGAATATTTATTCACAACTATTCTTTATCGGTGTATTTGAATACTGGAAATTCCATCTCATTATACTTAACAAAGCGGGTTTTCTTTTTCAATTTGTAACCAAACCAAATAATCAGAAATAATGGAATGCCAATGTACGTTGCAATAACGCCATACCAATCAATCTTATCTTGTAGAAACGCCTGATAGTTCTGCCCCAATGTGATAGCCAAACACAAAATAAAGGCAAAAATTGGCCCAATAGGAAAGAAACCGGAACGATATGGCAGGTCATTCAGATCCAGCCCGCGCGCAACATAGCCTTTACGGAAACGGTAATGACTGATTGCAATTCCTAACCAAGCGATAAACCCGGTCATCCCTGAGGTATTCAATAACCACAGATAAACGGTTTGGTTGCCAAACATAGAGCTGAGGAAACACAATCCTGCCACCACAGTGGTTACATAAAGTGCATTACGTGGAACCCCACCTTTCGACAAATGACCAAAAATTTTCGGTGCTTTACCTTCTCTTGCGAGAGTGAACAGCATTCGGGTAGAGGCATACATTCCTGAATTCCCAGCCGAAAGCACAGCAGTCAATATCACTGCATTCATTATGGCAGCCGCTGACAGCAATCCAGCATTTTGAAATACCAATGTGAATGGACTGACACTGATATCTTTCACCCCATTACGCAATAAGCTCGGATCAGTGTAAGGAATAATTAGGCTGATGATCAAAATAGCGAACACATAAAACAGCAGGATACGCCAGAATACTTTACGAACCGCACGAGGAATGTTTTTCGCTGGATCTTTGGATTCTCCGGCGGTGATCCCAATCAATTCTGTGCCCTGAAAGGAAAAGCCGACAATCATGGCCACGCCAATCATAGCAGCAAAACCACCTGCAAATGGCGCATCATCAACGGCCCAGTTATGCCAGCCAGCCCCCTCAGCACCTTTCATAATGCCGGCGATCATCAGAATACCGATGATGATAAAAACAATAACCGTAGAGACTTTAATCAAGGAGAACCAATATTCTGCTTCACCAAAGCCTTTAACAGAGATGAAATTCAACAAAAAAACCAGGCCAAGGAACAACGCACTCCATATCCAGCCAGGGACATCAGTAAACCAATACCCCATAACTAATTGTGCAGCGACAAGGTCAACAGCAATCGTCACCGCCCAGTTATACCAGTAGTTCCAGCCCAATGCGAAGCCAAAACCTTCATCCACATATTTGGAGCCATAGGTTGAAAACGATCCAGAAACCGGCATGTACGCAGCCAATTCGCCTAAACTGGTCATCAAGAAATAGACCATGAGGCCAATTAAGGCATAGGAAAGTAAAGCTCCACCTGGGCCAGCCTGAGAAATAGTTGCGCCTGAAGCAACAAATAATCCCGTACCAATTGATCCACCGATGGCAATCATTGCCATATGTCGTGCTTTTAATTCACGGCGCAGGTTTTTCGGAGCCTGATCCCGTGGCGTACATTGTTCTTGAGACATTCTATTCCTGTATCATTAAAATAACTTTAATGCGGAATTGTAACAAATCCTCGTCTCCAGAATAGCGGCGATTCGTGGTTATAAGATACCTTCATAATCCATAACCAATTATAAGCTACACGATTATGCTCTTAACACTAGCGACAATAATGCAGTAACTTTTGCAGTGCATTGGACATATGTTTCTGACGATGGTGAATCAAGTACAGGTTACGATTGAGACTAAGGCCAGGGATGATAAGTTCAGTTAACGTCCCGTTTTTTAATTGCTCTTGAACGACCTTCCGTGAAAGGCAACTTATCCCCATTCCATACTGAACCGCATGTTTAATGGCTTCCGAATTTCCCAGTTCCATTGCGATATTGAACCGAGGTATTTGTGAGAACAGAAGATGATCTAACACTTCTCTGGTCCCTGAACCTTTTTCTCTCAATATCCAAGGTGCTGTAATCAAATCCTCAATAGTAAGATCACGTTGCAATAATGAACTTTCTGGCGAAGAAAAGATAATTAGCTCATCTTTCATCCACGGTTGAGTGATCAAATCAGGATCATGACACAAACCTTCAATCAACCCCAAGTCGACACGAAATTCTGCAACCGCCTTTATGACATCTTCAGTATTGCCGATATTCAATTCCAATGGCGTATCAGGGTAATCCTGACGATATTTCGCCAGCATTTCAGGCAACATATAGTTGCCAATCGTGCTACTGGCCGCTAGCCGCAATGCCCCCAATTCAAGTTTGAAAAGCTGCTCCACTTCTCCAGCCTGTTCAAGTAATGCTAATGCCTTAGGATAGAGCAAACGCCCATGTTCATTAGTCACCAGACGTTTCCCTACTCTATCAAACAGCCGTACTCCCAACTGTCCTTCGAGATCTGTCAGTGAAGCACTCACCGCAGATTGTGATAACGCCAACTGCTGAGAAGCCTGTGTCGTTGAACCACTTTTCAGAACTTCTGCAAAAATCTCCAGTTGTCTCAGAGTGATACGCATATGGCCTCACGGGAAGCAAAATAAGTAGAAAGGTAATCTTGATTTTAGACAGTATTATGCAACTTAACAAAAGTCACCTACAATTAACTATTTTTAGTGGTTATATATATAAAAATTATCAATTTTATTGATTTAAATATTAGCTATATGCTTATTTCAAAAATACATAAGCAATAGAGTAGCCCAAATGTCTGAAACTCAATTCGGTGAACCAGAAAAAAGCCACCGACACACTGCAATAAAATTCATTCCTGGATTCATATTAACCGCAATCCTGACTGCCCTTGCTATCTATATTGGTAATATTCCATGGTTTATAAATATGGGGTTAGGCGTCCTGACACTCGCTATTTTATTAGGAATTTGTGTCGGCAACACACTCTATCCTTTTTTAAAACCCACTTGTGATAGTGGCGTTCATGTTTCCAAACACTATTTGTTGCGGGCAGGCATCATTCTTTACGGATTTCGATTAACGTTCCAACAAATCACCGACGTAGGTGCAACAGGAATACTGATTGATGTCATTATGCTTTCTTCAACTTTTTTTATCGCCTTATGGGTTGGACGCTCTTTTTTTCAGTTGGATAATCAAACCGTCATCCTGATTGGTGCCGGTAGCAGCATTTGTGGCGCTGCGGCTGTTATGGCAACAGAACCCGTCGTCAAAGCCACTCCTAGCAAAGTCGCTGTGGCTGTATCTACGGTGGTAATTTTTGGCACGCTTGCAATCTTTATCTATCCGTGGTTTTACCAGCTCAATACCCATTACCAGTGGTTTAACTTTTCTCAAGAAACATTTGGTATCTTTTCTGGTTCAACCGTTCATGAAGTTGCTCAAGTTGTCGCTATTGGGCATACATTAGGAAGCGATGCTGAAAATGCGGCCGTCATTAGCAAAATGATCCGCGTGATGTTATTGGCACCATTCCTGTTGCTACTTTCCGGTTATATCAGCCGCATGAAAACACCACATTGCCAGACCGAACAGAAAAAATCCCCAATCACTATTCCGTGGTTTGCTGTGTTCTTTATTGCGACAGCAGGTTTCAATTCTTTTCGTTTATTACCTGAATCCCTTGTTAACGATATCATTGCCGTGGATACCATCATGCTGACAATGGCAATGGTTGCATTAGGCTTAACCACGCATATCAGCGCTATTCGTCAGGCAGGAATTAAGCCCATTTTATTGGCACTCATCCTGTTTATTTGGCTAATGGTGGGAGGGTTAATCGTCAATCAGGGCATTCAGCATTTATTTAGCTAATCCACCATAAAGAGGATCTAACTCTCAGTTGAATTGACTGTTTCCGGCAAAATTGTATCAACGGAACAAACAATGCCATAATGACGAGAAAATAGGAGAAAAGAATATGAAATTTGTTGGAGCTCATGTGAGCGCAGCGGGTGGTGTTGATCAGGCGGTGACCCGTGCCCACGAATTAAAAGCAACAGCATTTGCCCTGTTCACGAAAAATCAGCGCCAGTGGCACGCCCCGCCGCTATCAACAGATGTCATTGATAAATTCAGGGCAAACTGTGAACGTTATGGTTATGGCAGCCGACAAATTCTTCCCCATGACAGCTATTTAATCAACCTTGGTCATCCTGAAACGGAAGCACTGGAAAAATCCCGTGCTGCATTTCTTGATGAAATGCAGCGCTGTGAACAGTTGGGCATCGATCTACTCAACTTCCATCCGGGCAGCCATCTCAATAAAATTGACATAGATAAGTGCCTCGCTCGTATCGCAGAATCCATTAATATCACGTTAGACAAAACACGAGGCGTCATTGCTGTCATCGAGAATACCGCCGGGCAAGGAACCAACCTTGGTTTTAAGTTTGAACAACTCGCTGCGATTATTGACGGTGTTGAAGACAAAAACCGGGTTGGCGTCTGTATTGATACCTGCCACGCTTTCGCTGCAGGTTATGATTTACGTACGGAAAAAGACTGTGATGAAACTTTTCAGGCATTCGATAAAATAGTTGGGTTCAAATATCTTAAAGCTATGCATTTGAACGATGCCAAAAGTGAATTTTCCAGCCGCGTTGACCGACATCACAGTCTTGGCGAAGGCAATATCGGCAAAACACCTTTCAGCTATATCATGAAAGATGATCGCTTCAATGGTATTCCCTTAGTACTCGAAACGATCAATCCAGATATTTGGGCTCAGGAAATTGCCTGGCTGAAATCCCAACAGAACTGATTATCTGACTGAAGTCAGTTCAATCCTTGACATCATTGAAGCAAGTTCAGTACGGCTTCTAATTCCAACGTTCGACTGGCTGACCGTAAGTGCAGAAACTGCGGTTGCCAGACGCAATGTATGCTCACTGGATTCACGCATCAGCAAACCATAAACCAATCCACCCACCATGGAATCCCCTGCCCCAACAGTGCTGACTACCTCACAATGGGGCGGTTTTGCCAGCCACGCGCCAGAGGAATTAACCCATAATGCCCCCTGCTCTCCCAATGATATGACGACATGGGCAATCCCTCTGTTACGTAACTTATGGGCAGCATCAATCACACTGTTCAAATCCGGCAGTGGTTTACCGGCCCAAATTTCCAATTCATGGCGATTGGGTTTTACCAGCCATGGCAATGCGTTGAGACCCGCAACGAAAGCTTCGCGGCTACTGTCAAAAATAATACAAGGGCAACACTGCCGTAGTTGCATCATCCAATCTGAAAACAACTCGGGTGTCACTCCCTCTGGCAAACTGCCACTGACAACAACCATATCAAACTGCCCCAACCACGTGAGAGAATCACTGACAAATTGATCCCATTCTTCTGGCGTCACATGGAAACCGGAAAAATTAAAATCCGTCACTTCACCGTGTTTTTCTGTCAGTTTTACATTGATTCGCGTTCGCCCTGAAACCAAATGGAAGCGATTTACCATATTATTTTCGCTGAAAAACTGCTGAAACCCTTCCTGATTCTCCCGCCCCAAAAAACCGCTGACAGTAACATCAATCCCTAAGTCACGCAGTACCTTCGCAACATTGTTTCCTTTACCAGCAGCATTCAACCCCGCTGTCTGTACACGATTAACGGTTCCCTTAGTAATATCTGGGCATAAACCAACTAAATCATAAGCTGGATTTAAGGTAATTGTGGCAACTCGGCGGCTCATCTTGCCCGGTTTCTCCTGAATAAACAGTCATAAGTAACGTTAAGATTTATCTATGTATTTATATCATCAAAATTGAATCGTTTCAGTTAAAATTACTCCTTGATTGATCATTGTGTCACCGCGATCTAAAAGTAAAAATATGCTGCGACATGATTTCTTGTTAGGTAACAAAAGAAAGCTGTTACAGATAGATAAAATCTATCTGAACCAGCGTAATTAGGTACGGTCCGGAGGAATATATCAGTGTCAGTTGTTGTCGGAGTAGGTGTTGTTATCGTTAACGATAAGGGTGAAGTTCTATTAGGAAAACGTACCCAGAAATTTAATATTCCTTAAGGCAGGTTCATTCCAATAACCTGCCTCACCTTTGTATCCAAAATGTGACAACTCAACTTAATTCGTTTCCATAAATATTTGTTTACACATATTATTTATTAATGTATCTTCGCGCTAGTACAAGGTAACACCATTCATCAGGGAGTCTCTATGACCATTGAGGTAACGCAAAATTTAAAACGCCCCTCCATATTTGGCGGCGCGATGATCATTGCCGGTACTGCTATCGGTGCTGGTATGTTTTCCATTCCAATTGTTACCTCAGGCGTGTGGTTTACAGGTTCAGTCATTTTGCTGGTGTATACCTGCGCATGCCTGTATTTTTCTAGCCTGATGATTATGGAAGCTAATCTGCATTATCCCGCTGGCTCCAGTTTCCATACGGTTACCCAAGATTTACTAGGCAATGGCTGGAGCATCCTGACAGGCTTATCCATCACTTTTGTTCTGTATATCCTGACCTATGCTTATGTTTCAGCGGGGAGCTCAATTATTGTTCACAACATTGAGCATATTATCCCGGTAAAACAATCCGTCGCCGGTCTGATTTTCGCCTTTATCGTTGCCTTCATTGTCTGGTTATCCACGAAAGCTGTAGACCGTTTAAGCACTATCCTAATAGGCGGTATGGTAATCACCTTTATCATGTCTGTTGGTGGTATGTTTACTGAAGTAAAACCAGCTATTTTATTTGATCAAGCCAATACCGAAGCGAATTATTTGCCTTACGCTTTAGTCGCCCTGCCTTATCTACTAGCCTCATTTGGCTATCACGGTAATGTTCCCGGACTGATCAAGTATTATCACAAAGACAGTAAAGCTGTTGCTCGCAGCTTGTTATACGGAACATTAATAACATTAGTCATCTATATTTTGTGGCAGTATGTGATTCAGGGAAACATTCCCCGTGAAGCTTTCAAACAAATTATTGCGGATGGGGGCAATATTGGTAACTTACTGCAACAAATGGATAATACATCCAACAATGCAACCGTGACCCAGTTCCTGAATGCCTTTTCATATATGGCACTGACCAGCTCCTTCTTAGGCGTATCGCTGGGGTTGTTTGATTATCTGGCTGACTTTTTTAAATTCGATGACAGTGGCAAAGGTCGTTTTAAGACAGCATTAATTACATTTATTCCACCCACTGTACTGGCACTGATTTTTCCCAATGGCTTTCTGTACGCAATCGGCTTTGCAGGTCTGGCAGCAACCATCTGGGCAGTGATTATCCCTGCGTTAATGGTTCGGGCTAGTCGTAAACGTTATCCAACATCTGGCTACCGGGTTCCGGGCGGTAATTTCCTGATTGCTTTTGTTATTCTGTTCGGCTTGATCAATGCGACAGCTCATATTCTCTCTTTGTTTAATTTGTTGCCTACTTATCGTTAATACCTTCCTTATTCCCCAGTATTTTTACTGGGGCATTCATTCAACTCTTGCCTAACAGACCGACTGCGAGTAATTTTGTCGCCACTTGAATATTCATTCCACTATTTCCTCGTTCTTATGGAAGGTATCTATGGCTAAAGCCAATGAAATTAAACGCGGTGCTGCAATCAGCCACAATGGAAAACTACTATTAGTCAAAGACATCGATATTCAGTCTCCTAGCGCACGCGGAGCCAGCACTTTGTATAAAATGCGTTTTACTGATATTCGTACTGGTCAAAAAGTGGAAGAGCGTTTCAAAGGTGATGATATTCTTGAAAGTATTACATTAACTCGCCGTAGTGTAAGTTTTTCTTATATTGATGGTGATGAATATATATTCATGGATGATGAAGATTTCACTCCCTATCACTTCAAGAAAGATCAAATCGAAGAAGAATTACTTTTCATTCCAGAAGAGGGTTTACCGGGAATGCAAGTCCTAACGATGGATGGACAATTACTGGCTCTTGAATTACCACAAACTGTTGATATGGTCATTGAAGAAACATCACCGGGTATTAAAGGCGCATCAGCAAGTGCCAGGACTAAGCCCGCCAAAATGAGTACAGGGTTGACTGTTCAAGTTCCTGAATATCTGAGTTCAGGCGAAAAAATCCGCATTCATATTGCGGAACGTCGTTATATGGGACGTTGTGATTAATCCTATACTCTTTAAATATGAGTTGCTCTCTTCGTCGAAATAATATTCGATAAAAAGAGCAACTCATTACCTATTAAATCAGAAATAATCCACATTAACGATTGCCACTCGTTTTTGGTTATCCGTCCACTTCACACTGGAAACACCAATGTTCCCGGGAAGCATAACATTACCTGTTGTTTTCTTAGTTGAGATGATTTGCTTAACAGTGAGGTTTTTCCCTAACCGATAGCAAGAGATATTAGCCTGGATATTTGATATGACAACTTGACATCCTGGATCAACAATTGCGCCTGAAAACCGAATGACTCCTCCATTAGATTCTGCATACCCATAAGAAAGCCATGAAACCAACAAACAGCTAATTAGCAATTTAAGATAATTTCGCATGGTCACCTCACTTTCGTTTTTCCATTAACTCAGACTAAGCTACCTTTTATTCCTTCCCTTCCATCATAACTATTTCACATGAAAAAAATACGACATTGACACTTTTTATTGATAAATATCAAAAGTTAATTTTTGACTACAAAATAAAAACATTAACTTTATTAAATGATTTGCAAAAATGTTATTAAAAATCATTCATTGAACCAAATCACAAATAAATTCTGCAAATTTCATTTATATTATTTAAATAAAACAAACAAGATAATTATGTTTATTACATATAACATTTAGTGATAAGTTATAGTAATAATGCCTAATTTTTTATTTTCTCCCACCCATCTGATTTCTTCTGTCCCGATATGTTTTTGAAGAGATAGCAAAATCTTACTATCCTTTTGATATTCAATCATTTTATCTTGAGTTAATTTTTCGCCATTATAC
>NZ_LFCV01000121.1 GCF_001037465.1 Xenorhabdus khoisanae | reverse complement strand
ATAATATATCATTGAGTTTTCGATCGCTTTCTCACTACCAGCATAATGTATAAAAATACGCTTTACTGTCAGTAATCAATGGAATAAAAACAACTATGTTTAAAAACAATAAAGGGCATAATATGAGAAAAATGGATAATCTGGAGTTTAGAATATTACAACTTCTCAGGAAAAATCCGTTTCTCGCCCAAAAAGAAATCGCTGATATTATTGGCATTAGTCGTTCAAGCGTCGCAGGATATATCCTTAACCTACAAAAAAAAGGGCATATAAAAGGAAAAGGATACATTTTTTCCAGTGGAAATTATGCCGTGACGGTGGGGGCTTCCAACATGGATATTACCAGCTTCGCTTCGACTGAATTATTAAAGAAAGATTCCAACCCAGGGAAAACAAAATATACGCTAGGTGGTGTTGCCCGAAATGTGGCGCATAACATTGCCGCGTTAAAGAATGACAGCTATTTAATTTCTGTTTTTGGTGATGATTCATATGGAAAAAGACTGTTCAGAGAAACCCGGTTAGCCGGTGTTGATCTTAGCCATTCTCATAAACTTAATGATGAAAGAACTTCGATTTATCATTCAATAGTGGATAGTCATGGTGAACCGCACACCTCCGTGAGTGATATGGATATTTTGAAAAAACTCACGCCTGAGTTGCTAAATAAATCTAAAGCGCTCATTGAGCGGGCAGGCATATTGAGTATCGATTGCAATTTGAGAGAGGATGCTCTGGAATGGTTATTTAAAAACTCTGGTAACGTGCCCATATTTGTTAATCCTGTCTCGTCATATAAGGCGGGTATACTACGTAACTGGCTATCCTATATTCATACTATCAGACCCAACCGGCTGGAAGCAGAAAAAATCAGTGGCATTAAAATTAACTCAATAAAAGAGGCTAAGTTGGTCACATCATGGTTTCATGAACAAGGAGTTCAGCGGGTAGTTTTAAGTATGGGCGCTGACGGTGTTTACTACAGTGAGTTAGATTATATATCGGGTCACTCTCCGGCATTTCCTGTTGATATTGTCAATAACACGGGCTCGGGTGATGCAATGATGGCGGGATTAGTGCATTGCGCGTTAGCCGGTATGGATTTTAAGGAAAGTGTCTATTTCGCCCAACGCTGCGCTGCACTTGTCCTGTCTGCTGAATTAACACATTCACTCACCCTGTCGCCATTTGCTGTTGATAAATTATTGCTATTAGATCCAATAACAATGATGAATAACCAATAAATATCATAAAAATAAAAAATGAGAATGTGAGTATTGTGGCTAGGGCCGGGCTGGACCCGGCATTTTTTTCAATGTCTATTTATATAAATGTTGATATCCGATTGAATTAAATTCAATCGTAATGCGGAAGGAATGGGGAGTGAGCTTAAAACTGGCAAATAAGTCCGGTATGGACACAATTTTGCAGGTAATTATCCCAAAAGCCTTGAGGGTAACGCACTAAATCGCTGTCTAAGACCGTTGGTTTTTGCCAGCGAAAATGATCGAATCCTGCTTTTTTAAGCGCTTTTTCATAACTCTCACGGCTCCAACGATAAAACGTGAAAGGGCTTGGGGGGGTTGACAGAAATTCGGCCTGGTGACGGAAGCCATTTTTCCAGGGCTCTTCGCTCAAAATCTTAAAACCATAATTCTCACAGTTTCCGCTTTCTAACCGATAATCAGGTGATGCCATATAAGCAATTAATTTGCCGGAAGGTTTTAAATGCTCAGCGGCTGCCTGAAACATCGTTTCCAGTTCTTCTGTGGATTCTGCATAGTGGAATAAAAAAGCGGCAATAACGATATCAAATTTTTCATCTAATTTCATTTCACATACATTTTGTACATGGAACTCAATATTATCACCATACAGTTTTGACTTGATTTTAGCGAGTTCAATCATTTTTTCAGAGATATCGACGCCAACCACTTTTGAAGCCCCGCGGTGGTGCAATTCCCGCCCAAAATAACCATACCCGCAAGCTAGATCCAGAACTGACTTTCCTTGTATCTCACCGACCATGTTGAGTATATCCCGAAGTTCAGACTGTCGCTGGGCTACCGTATTAGAAAACTGTTCGTAATGTTCTCCAATTGAATCATAGCTTGCTTGCTCTTCCATTATTATGGCTCCTGATAAAAAATAGAATAAGGGTACTATTTTATAAAGATAAAATATCATGAAATAATTAGATATAATTATTTTTGTAACGTGATTAATTTTACACGATAAACAATCTGTTTGAATTAAATCAGGAATAATCAGATGTTGCTCTATTCAAGAGCAGTGCCCAATTTTAAGCAGAGAACCCCTGTCTGCGATGAAAACTGAGGATAAAAAATAGGAAGCTTTCCGTTGGAGAACCTATTTTTTCAACCAGAAATCAGCAGATACTTTCTAACTATTCAGTTAAGCCACCGTCAAGGCGCATTTCCCCGAACAGGTTCAAATGGAGTTAGCTGGCGAGAAAATGTAACATCTATATTTTGTGCCACCGTGAACGATTCGGCACACGGGATATGTTTGTCTATAAGTTTTCACTGCGTTATGTCCGGTTTAAACAAACAATTTGAGGCTAATGTAAGCGCTGATGTGGATATCAAACTGAAAAAGCCCATCAAGCGTAAGTTGATCGAACAGGAATGGGATCAAATTCAGCTAGATTTTATTGATGAATTCCCATCTTCCTCCGTGAGGAGCGGGAGTTCATAACATCAACCTTGTCGCAGCTAATACTGCGGGCAGCAAAATCACGACTTTTTGCATACTGTCTGCCATCACCCAACTGAGAAGAAAGTAAGCTGGTCGTGATGAGACCAACGCCAGGGATCGACATGAGACGCTGAGTTGCGTCATCTGTTGTTATTGTCTGTTTTAGCTCAGCTGCCAACCCGGCTATTTGTTCCACAAGGTAAAGATAATGGGCATGGAATCGCATCAACAAGCGGAGCAGATAATCCGGGAGTTAATACTAAAGATAAGCGCTTCATAACAGCCTCTCCCCCTCGGTAAGCTAATCCTGCACTCCAGCAAGAAACTCTGCACCTGGTTAGTTGTTTTGACTTTATCCCTGATCAGTGACTCCCAAACCCGATGTAATGTACGCATTGTCTGTTGCGCTGCCGTTTTGGGTTGAACAAAATGCATTGAAGGACGTGATGCTGCCTCGCATACCGCTCCGGCATCAATAAAATCATTTTTATTGCTTTTAACGAAAGGTCGGACAAATTGAGGAGAAATTAATTTAGCTTCATGCCCTAAATCAGCGATCCGTCTTGCCATGAAATGGGCATCAGCACAAGCCTCCATCACAACAGTTGCAGAGGAACATCCGGCTAAAAATTCCATCAGCTTAGTTTGTGTAAACTTTTTATGCAGAAGAGCTTTCCCTGATTTATCCTGACAGTGGATATGAAAAGAATGCCTGCCAAGATCGATACCGATAAGTGCCATGTTATTCATGATGATGGCCTCATGTAAAAGAAATCACCTTGTCGACTTACGCCTACAGGGTGGGGGTGGCCATCTTGTATCTTTAATCTGATAACGATCACTGTCGAACGGTGATCCTGATTTAACCCGAATACCTTTACACTTTTAATGGTATTATCCGGCAGGATTAGTGCGTTATTGGCCTGATCTTTCTATAGATACAGGCCAAACCGGAAGATAAGTAGTCTTCTGACGCTTTATCACATGATTTTTTCATTCTGAAGATGGCTCATGTTCATAAACACTTCGCATAAGCTCACATTTTTAGGCACAATGGCACTGATATCATATTTTGGGGAACGAAAAAGAAAGGGAAAAAGATCCCGGCCATTTTCAAGTTTTCTTGTCTTATCGAGTGATTCAAAGTAGTTGTAGATCTCCGATACCACTTTTTTATGTATTTCACTTTTAATAAAATTATTTCCCTGATAGGGATTTTCATCGTCTCCATAGTACAATTCACGCAAATAAAGAATATCTTTTTCTCCGTCTTCATACATTGAAGAGGTGACTAAGGCCATAATTTCATCCGTGCGATCTTTCTTAACGCAGGTAAAAAAATCATTAATGCACTGCTGTAACTGAGGTGTGCATTTTCCTTGTGGCTTTGGCCGTTTTATGTCTTCAAAAGTGGACTGTTCTTCCGACATTTTTAACATATCCGTCATGATATTTTTAAATTCTTTCGGGCATTGCGTCTGTTTCACTTCCACATAAACACAGCGGCCAAAATGACTGGAATTGTTTGTGTAATTGTATTTTCTGATAGTCAGAACATATATTCCCGGTGGCGGTTCACATCCTTTTATGTCGGTGGATTCATAGGCGAACTTGAAATAAATACCGTTTTTGTTGTTATAGCCGATCAGTTTTCCCGCTGCCGCAAAATCGGCGACAGTGCATCCAAAATCGCAATAAAAGGGGATCTCGCCATTAATAAGAAGAAACCAGCCTTCTGGAATGGTTATTCCGTTTTGCATTGGATTTATCATGTATTGTCTCCCTTTTCAAAATAGATAATTGTGGTCAGCGTGTATCAGTCGGCGTTGCCGCCTGCCTGCCTTTTTCCGGCAGGGAGTGCCCCTACTGCAACTTCGTCAGGTGTTTTTTCATTGACAGCGGGTCATTTTCCTTATTTTCATGGGACTTCTGCTGTTTTCCTCCCAGTTTCTCATGACTTACGCCATCCGATAGCCGGGCAACAGGCCAGGCCCGCTATTTATGCGTGTCCTTTTTGTTCATTATGATCGGATGCTAACTGTTTTATCGGCATATTTTTCATTTGGTCCATAACCAATTTTGTCTGCCAGTCAATCCGGGCTGTTATTACATAGGCACCCGGGAATATCATGCAGAGAATGTCAGTGTTATCGGCATTAAGGGAACCACTTAACCGACCGGTGTGTTTATTTTCATTTTCGGAAAATCAGTTACGGGCTGACTTTTACTGTGGCTTTCTTCACGCTGGTCTGAGGGGTTGCAACAGAGGTGGAGAGGATGAAAAAGCCGTATTTAGTGTGTTTGCTGGGATGGAGTGTGACAGGGAGTGCGGGGACAGTGGTGTATACTGACAGTCAGCACCCGCCGATAAATCTGACGCCGGACAGTCACGTAGTCTGGCTGGATAAGGCTGAACAACAGCAAAAGCAAATCTTCGCCCACCTTCCCACCGATCCCCAGCAAGCCGCGATTCAGTCACAGGCGATGCTGCAATCACCCCAATGGCGTCAGCAGGAACAGCAACTGATCAAGGCTTATCGTGCCGTGGTGCAGGCATGGCAATTAGGTGTGCAAAAGTATCCGGCAGTGGTTTTTGATGATCGGGATGTGGTGTATGGCACGACGGATGTAGTCAAAGCAAACGCACTCAGGGAGCAACATCAGCCATGAGTCTTCAACGTGTGACGTTTCCTGCACTCATCACCCTGATAGCGGCATTTACTCCGGTTACGCAAGCTTCAATCAACACCGCCCAGATTGTCACCAGCAGTCTTTCGCCGTCCTGTATTCAGTGGCGGGTCAGTGGTATCTGTTACTGGCTGCTCTGTGGCTTGCACGGCTGTACCGTGAAAACATCGGTTAAGGTGACCCATTATCTCCCCGAAGTGGTGGTGTCTGCCTATCAAGCTTCTGGTGGTAATCCGTGGACAGAAATGGCACAGGTCAGTCAACTCTCCGGTGGCGTGGAAAATGCGGTGACCGGAGCGTTATCTCACCTGAATGCCAGCGGGGGGAATCACAATATTCAGATTGCCGGGCAACGGCGTACCAGCCTGCGCTTTAAATATGCCGATGCCATTGGGCATCCCGCAACCAACCTGATAGGCGGGCAAATTCCCGGCTATTCCTGCCGCAGTGCAGCCACCCCGTTGATACCTTATTTTCTCAGCACGCTGGATACGGTAGCGTGGCGCTCTGGTTTACCGGAATCGTTTTACCCGGAAGCCCTTATTCCCGGTCAGCGGGAGCTGGGCAGCCAGATGACCGCTAATATGTGGGGTCATATTTATCCGCGCTCAGGGTTTGTCAATCAGACCGATGATGACAAGGCTGCGGCAGTGGTCGCACAACGGGTCGCGGATATCATCACCCGTGCCGGGCAACCCCATGTTTATCAGCCTCTGAAAGGCACACGCACCGCCGGTTACTGGCCACCCGAATCGGTCACCGAAAATACCGGCACCCAAAATCACCAATGGCAGCGGTTATCACCGCAGTTAAGTCAGTCCTGTGCCGTGTTTCCTGATGGTGAGCACACGGCGGCAGGCAACGGCAATCAGGCGTATGCCCTGTGGCAGCCTTACAGTTGCTGTCAGCGGCGCGGACAGCGTTTTCTCAGCAGTACGGATATCTGAAAAAGGGATAAATCATGACGAAAATAAACACGTTATTGCTGATAGTCGGTGGACTGGCCATTTCTTTCGCACAGGCCAACGATACGGGACTGTCCCTGACATTACCACAGGTGAACCGGAGCGCACTGGGCTATGGGGCAGAAGCCAGCGGTGCGGTGTCCGATACGCTGTTCTATACCCTGGGAGGCGGTTCGGTGATATCTGAACCCGCCAGTCGCAGTGGCTCTGCCACACTTGGTGGATTAGAACTGGGCTGGAGCTCGGATTTGATGTGCGGCAATTTTGACCTGAAAGCCACCGTCAGTAATCAGTTGAACGGGATCACGGCCGGGTTTAAGAACCTGATGGGTGATGTTATTCAGGGTGCCACCGGTGCCGTGGCCAGCCTGCCGGCGATGATTATCCAGCGGGCCAATCCGGGATTATATGACATGCTGACTAACGGGGTGTTGCAGGCCAATGTGGCGTTTGACAAAGCCCAGTTCAATTGCCGGGCGATGGCCAATAAAATGATGGATTTTGCGCAGAACACCAAATGGACGCAATCGGCGGCTTTGCAGGAATACAAAACGCTGGTCAATGGCGGCGATGGTGATGCGGTGCGTGTGAATAACGCCGGCAACAAAGCGACGGGCACCAGCGGGCATCCGTGGATTGGCGGACAACGGCAGGGCGGTAAGGGCCAGAATGCCATTCGCCCGACCCGGGATTTAGCCAGTGCCGGCTTTAATATGATGAATCAATTGCCGGTACTGAGCCAGTCATCGGTCAGTAGCCTGAAGTGTGGGGGCAGTGCCTGCCGTAAATTCAGCAATGCGCAAGAAGCGGCTGAGGCAGTGGTCAGCGTACTGGGCGACCGGGCCATCCGCACCTGTGCTCACGCGACAGAATGCACCAGTGGCGGAGAAAAACACCAAGCGGGTACGACGGTAGCGGGTACGGGCTTTGCACCGATGCTGGAAGAACATACCAAAACTAACACCGAGCAACTGGTGAAACTGGTCAGTGGCACAGAAAAACCGACGATGGCCAATCTGACGAAACTGAAAACCGGCAGTCTGACGGTAACCAAAGGCGTCATTCAGGCGTTGCAGCGCGACCCGGACAGGGCTGCCCTGACGGGCCGTTTAGCGGGTGAGTTGGCGATGGCGGAAACAGTGGAAACGGCGTTACTGATGCGGCGCATGCTTATCACCGGGATGTCCGAACCCAATGCGGCGGCACAGTCAGAAGCGCTGGCAGAAGGTGAACGCCGGATTGAGGCACTGGACCGGGAAATCAATGCCCTGAAGAATGAAATGCAGCTGAAACAGGCACTGTCCCGTAATGCCATCCTGACCATCATTGAGCGGGATACCCGGCGCATCAACATGCATCCGCAAAAACAGGTGCCGGATAGTACCGATGCGCGTTTTTATCAGCTGGAAGCACCCAATCGTGAGCGCAGGTAAGGCGGATGATGGCAGAGAAGCATTCAGTATTCAGAAAAGGTGCCGTGTTATCACTGCTCATCGTGTTGGTGATGGGCATCACTGTAGCGGTAGGTTGGGTCGGGCTGCATCAGGCAGAAAAACTTAACCGTATTCACCACTGGCTGACTCAAACCGGGGGAGTCTGGTTCGTCTGGCGGTTATGCCTGTATGCGGTACTGGGCTGGGGAGGTAAGAAAACCTGGCAAAGGGTAAAACACCAGCCGGAATACCGCGCAATGCTGATACGGATGATGGCAGCCAGCCTGCTGTTTATCCTGCTGGGTGAATATGCCCTGTCAGGGCTGATGGAGGGAGCGAGATGACCACCAACAGCTATCTGGAATATTTTCTGACATTGCTCGGTTGGGTCGTCAATAATGGCTTATGGCACATTCTGATTGCGACCGGGCTGTTTACGCTGCCGTTAGTGATAAAAGTGATCGCCATTTGGCTGAAAGTGCGGGAGTGTGGTGAAGAAGACGGCAATGGCGGATTACAGTCGCTTGCCCGGACTGAAAATACCCTGTACTGTGCTTTCTTCGTGATGGTGGTGTGTTGTGTGCCGCTGGTGAATGTCAGCCTGACGACGCTTCAGTATGACCCGTCCCGCGCCAGAAGCTGTGGCACCTGGACACCGCAAGCGCCGGATAACAGTGGATATGCGCCGGTGATGTCCAGCCTGAATAACCAAACGGCGGGTGTGCCGCTCTGGTGGGCAGTGGTGCACCGGTTATCCAAGGGGCTGACACAGGCAGCGGTGGCCTCCATTCCCTGCCGGCCGGATCTGCGGCAACTGCGCTTTGAAGTGCAGCACACCCGCATCAGTAACCCGGCACTGGCGGCGGAGTTGCAGGATTTTACCCACGATTGCTATGCCTTAGCGCTTTATCAATGGAAACAACACGATCGGGAACACACTACCGATCCGATTATCCTGAATGATATCAGCTGGCTGGGCAGCCGCACGTTTTTAGCCGGGGATTACCAGACACTGCAATCGCGCACACCTAGGGCGGATTTTCCGTGGCAGGAGAGGCGGGACAATGGGCGGCCTTATACCGGACCGAACGGTTATCCGACCTGTAAAGCCTGGTGGTCAGCCGCTAAAACCGGCCTGAAAGACCGGGTACTGGCGCAGGCCGATCCGGGGTTATGGTTGCGCCTGTCAGCGACACTGAAAATATTGGGGAAAAATACGCAAGCTTATCAGGAAGCGGTCATCCGCCGTCTGGTCAGCCCGGTGAATCTGACGATTTCTCAGGAGGGCTATGTTTATGCCGGATATGGCGGCAATGCCGATCCCACTTTGTTGGATGGCGCTAACCGCATCGGTACTTCCGCAGGGGCTTTATTGGGTGGATTACTCAGTATGCCGATGTTCGATGCAGTACGTCAGGCACTGCCGATGATGCAGGCGGTGATCCTGATGGCGCTGTATATCTTAATTCCGTTGATCCTGCTGTTTGCGGCATATGAGTTTAAGACCGTCTTCACGCTGACGTTTGTGATTTTTGCGCTGAATTTCCTGACCTTCTGGTGGGAAACCGCCCGCTGGCTGGACAGCTATTTGCTGGAAGCCCTGTATGGCTCAGACACCCACAGCCTGTTTAATCTGGCGGGTATTCAGAATACCTCGGACGATTTAATCATGGGGCTGGTGATGGGTACGCTGTTTATTGTCCTGCCGATGGTCTGGTTGGGCGCGTTAGCGTGGGCTGGTGTGCGAGTGGGCGATGTGGCAGGCATGATGAGTCAGGGCGTAGGGCAGGTCAGGCAATCTGCTGGCATGTTCGGGCAAATGGTGATGCAGAAGATGATGTCCAAAGGAAAGTAGGTAAATTAAGCGTTTAAAATTTAGGGGATAGGACGCTATCCCTTAAATTGAGTTTAAATGTGAGATTTTCCTTTATTTAATTTTATTGATAATGGTGTTGATAATTTAAATAAGTCATGTTTTCACGTTAATCTTTTAATTAATAATTTTATTTATTTGGGTTTTATATTCACATAAATACACCAATGATTATGAATCGCATCACAAAATCGTCAATGATTGAGTGCCATTTAATTCAATGTGGCTTATATTTAACGCGCTATAATGTCATTGTTTATATCGATATGCTCTTTGGGGGAGTGGACGATATTTATTATAGAAGCCTTAAGGGTCGTAGCCCTTGAGGCTTTGCTATTTATTACACTGAAAATTAAATTAATTTAACCAATTTCCCAAGTGATTTTACCTTTAAGATTATTTGTTATTTTTTCAGAAGTTAAAGGCCGGACAACTATTCTTAACGGTACGGGTAAGTGTATTATTTAACGAAAATGTATTATTGGATTTATTTGTCACTTTTATTAATTCAGGACGAGGCTATATCCATTCTCTTTATATTTATATTTTATGCATGCATTGCATTAACTTAATTTTCATGAAGTCTATCACAAAAAAACAAATAATTCAGTGCCATTTAGTTCAAGATGACTTAAGCTAAAAATGTTATACTTATCATGTTCTATTATATAAACTCTCTTGTTTATGGTAATAGATAAATTATAGAAGCCTCAATGGTCGAACCCATTGAGGCTTCGCCGTTTATGACGGTGAGGATCTACATATTTGGTTCTTGATTATCTATTCAATTTAGTTTTTTCGTTATTGAATTAATAATGAAAATGGTTAAATTAGAATATATTGAATGTTCTTAGAAATGGATTAAAAGAAATGATGAACAATACCAATGAAAAACGTAAGAGCAGGAAGAATAAAAAACACACTGACTATTTTATTCCTTATAAAACGACATATGATTTACGCTTAAGTAAAAGGGAGCCTAATTTAATCAACATACTGAGACAGGTTCAAGGTTATAAATATGGCTTTTTTACCGTATTAGGTGTCCGTCCTTGGTCTCAACGGAGTGACGGTAAAAGTAATGCGATTTATGTTGTCAGATGCAAGTGCGGTAAATATGCGGTCAGGACATTAAAAGCCATTAAAAACCCGAACAATGTGAATGATATGTGTGTGCATTGCCAGCATCTATTTAGTCAAAGACGTAAAGAAATATTTCACATGACAGGAAACGATGTAGATTTGTCAGAGTTAACCGGTATTCAATGTAAAACTCCTTTGGAAATTAAAGAATAAGGAAACAGTGTCGTGTTTCGGGATTGAATTTTCGGAATGCATCTTATTTCCTATACGTAAGAGCAACTTGTTTTTACTGTAGTAGATTATTGAAATAACATAATGTTTTTTAGGGGGATTTATAATGGGGCTGTGGAATGATTATCAAGTTTATGATGATATTATAAGGTTAAATGCCGGAAGAATATGAAGATCTTCCGGCTCTTAATCAAGGTAATTTTTTTGCTATTTTCTTAGATGATAGAGTCTTCCAAGCTATTAAAATGTCTGCTTCCCCACAAACTTGATTGACTTTATTAAGATAGGTTTGTTCTACTTTCCATAACCAAAGTTCATCATTTAATTTTTCTAATGAGCCATTCTCTTTGTCACTTAGTATCCATTTTTTTAAGTTAACATTCTCAATCTTAATCTCAAGGTGAGAATTATTTATAATGTTATAAGGATAGACCATTCTTAGCATGCTATCATTGTATCGTTCCTTGCCATTAAATCTTCCTGGTGTTTCCCTTTTAAAAATAGATGGATTTTCATATGGATATATACTTGCTAGATTATCTCCCCCTGCATAATAGAATGCTTTTGTTATCTTATCAGTATTATATATTATTCCATAAGAAAAATTAATTTTTTCAACTAATAATTTAATGAATGAAATTATTTTATCATTATTGCCGTTTACATTAGGAAACTGAATGTCTATATGGTAAAAACCACCAAATTCATTTGTTATATAGCCAAAGGAAGATAACCACGGAGTATGATTTTCTTGCTCAGAGTAAATTCTGAAAGCAGTTGCCTCTTGAGTGAAAATCTTCTCTTTTAGCTCAATAAATGAGATTTCCACTAAGTCATGATCTCCCTCATGATCGCTATTTTTTATATATTTTAAATACCCTGCACCGGTTATTGTAATATCAAAAATACTAAAAAATAAACTACCTAACTCATAGGCTGTCATTGGAGAAAGTTCGCTTGAATTATATATCGCTATACCTGTGTACATAACTTTTTCCTATATACTTGATATCAAGTCATCTAACATTGATTTCATATCCTTAGCTTTATATGGATGTTCAAAAACTAAGATCTCACCTTGCTTATTGACAGGTAAGTTATCCATAGCTGTTTCATTACGCGTAGTTAGTGTTGGTAATTTCTTACCCATGTCAGTCTTTGAAGTTAGTTCAATTGAATGAACTTTACCATTAACATCAGGTCTTCTTCCTGAAGTTCCCTTCCCATTAGCAAAACTATAAGATCTATTTAAATAAATCTTTTCAAATTTACCACTCATGGCAAGCTTATTAGCTATTACTTCTGAAAATTGGTCATGGCCAGGTGTTTTATCTTTTTGTCCCGTACCATAAATCTTAGCTCCGTTGACTTCTCTAACAGGACAAGGTGCTAAACCCAACGGGTCAATAAAGTTTGTAGGATTATTCACATAGCCATACGGATTATATCCTCCCAGCAGCCCTATCGGGTCTTAGGAGCGATTCCGGTGCGGTCGTACTTTTTTACGTGATTTTTTCTTTGAATATCAGCTTATTAAAGAACCGTTTTTACCCGTTTAGCCCACATCCACGAACTTAAAACGCCGATACGCACTTTTGCGCTGTTTTGTCATGTTGCCACGGTGCGCTTCTGCCGGGCTACCGCCGCAAGCCGTTATGCAGTATAGCGCCCCTTTTTCTGATTGATGGGGTAATCAACCTGATTTTGTGCGGTTTTTCACCATCGGCAACGGGCGAACGCGGCCCAACTTGTTTGGGCGGCGGGCGCACGTTCTGCGGGGGCGGGTGGCAAAGAACCCGCAAGCGGCGCATTGCGACGCTCTCAGGCACGGAAGCCAAAGATTGTGCTCGGTTTTGTTGATGGCACTTTACTCAAGGGAAGCCCCCTGCGGGGGCTGCACGGGGCGAAAATGGCGAGCACGGGAACGAGCGAGGAGCGCAGCGACTGCGAGCCGGGCGCAGCCAGTGCAGCGGGGTCGGGGCGGGGGAGGTAAACGCGGAGGCCGCAGGCCGACCTGTCTGCAGGGTTGTTGGCCTGAGCCACGCACGGCGGCTAAAGATGAAGGGGTTTTAGCTGAACGGGGCACGGTACTGGATGGTTGTCTGGTGCTGATCCCTGACAGCGAGGATACCTGCGCGATTAAGCAACAGTATCGACGTCAGCAAGAGCAGTTCAGTGATATTAAGCTGCGAATGCGTGAACTGATTGGTGATTATAAAAGCCGCTAAGGGCAAGGGGCTGAGCGGCTCTTAAAAAGAAAAAAGCCGGAAGATCACGGGGATCTTTCCGGCTGATTTCAACGATATTTTATATCTGATTTTTATCGAAATAAGCCATAGATATAAACCTCCAAAAACACTATTTCTTATTATTAATGAACAATACAGTTGCTTAAATCCAAATAGTTAGTCATTACCTCTGACATATTCTTCAAGAAAACCTTTTATTTCTGTCAAAAAAAGAGACTTATCTTCTATTTCATAGTCAAAAATAAAATTCATTTCAGAAAAAACAACATCAACAAGATTAACTTTTCCATTTATAATAAAGTTAATAGACTGAATCACTTTATCTCTATTGGCTGGTATATATTCTAAAAACCAAGGTTTGAGAACAATTTCTGAAACAGAACGTAGATCATCTTTATTATTAACATTTTTATTGTTAATTAACAAATAATCTTTATCACTGATAACTTCCTCATCAAGAGCAGAAAGAAAACCTACTAATATAGAAATTTCATTTTTAGTTTTTAAATCAAATTTATTCATTATCGCCCCCATACAGGATATGCAGTGATTGTTTGCCCATTTGGAGTTAAGATCACTGTTGCGGTACTCGAAGTGCCATATGTTGGGCCAGTCTTGCTATACCCTTCACCGATTCTTCTTCCATACGGAATTGTAGCTTTAGTCACAGCGCCACCTGATTGTCGCTGAATAGTTTGTGCTCGTTGTATAGCATTTAATTGATCTCTATGACTATCAAATCGAGTTGCTGCCATCGGTGTACGCTGCTGAACTCCCGTAGTAGGATTCGCTCCATTAGTTGCTCGTCCAAGCTGGGATTCTAAAGACGTTTGGGCACCATGTCTCTCAAGGAAGTGAGATCTAGGATTCATACTTTCCATTTCTTGTAAACGTCTGAGTGCATTAGCCTCTGCAAGCTCATTGATCCTTGCCTGCCTTTGTTCCCTAGTAAGACTTGCCGGACAATCAGTCAACCCTAGCGGATCCACAAAATTTGCCGGATTATGCACATAAGAATACGGGTTAAAGCCACCTTCAAGCCCAATGGGGTCGGGTGAAATATATTGCCCGGTCTCCGGCGAATAATATCGGAACCGATTGTAGTATAGCCCGCTTTCCTCATCCTCATACTGGCCCAGGAATCGTAGATTACAATTGACATGATAATCCGCATCATTAGAAGCAATCACCTGTGAGCATTCCGCCTTACCCCATGTGATCAGCCGTTGCGCCCAGACCAGCCCACCTTCTTCATTCAACATCTCACGCGGTGTGCCCTGATGGTCACTGACGATATAGTGTAGCTTGCCGTGCTCAAAACGTGCAGCGGGAGTTAATGCACCGGGTTCGTAGAGCCAGCGGATGCGTTGTTCGTCTACTGGCGTACCATCTGCATAAATCGGCGTTTCTTCGATAAGCTGGTCACCGCTCCACAGATAATCCTGTCCCATAATGGCACTGGGTTTAACACTTAAATCCGGTTTTCCATCCAGCCACAATTGTAAATTGGCTGCAGTCAGTTTTCCATCATGCACTTTCAGTTTACGAATTCTTCGCCCAAATGCATCGTATTGATAGTGCCAGCGTGAGCCGTCCGGGGTTTCACATTGGGTTAACTGATTCAGTACATCCCAACGATAGCGCCACACTTGTGGCCGGAAACCGTCACGCTGCTCGGTTTTTTCAATAAGTCGCCCGCTGGTGTCGTAACGATAACGGATATTGCCGTGCTGCACCACCCGCCCTGCTTTCTGGCGTTGCGTGATTTGTGTGATTGCGCCGTGCGCATCTGTCGGAATATGCTGGCTTAAGTTACCATTAGCATCATAACTGAACTGCTCTTCATACGGGCGTGACCCCTGATACAGGGTCTGTATTATCTGACCATTAGTATTGTAACGGTAACGGGTCTGTCCCCAGCGGCCATCATCAATCACCCGGATGTTGTATGCCCGGTCATATTGCCAGCTACGGTTGACTGCCGTGGCCTGTGGCGGGAAGTGAGGATCGTTTTGTTGCAGGGTTTCCCGGAACAGGGGGGTTGACCGGCCCGCTGACTGATGAGACAGCAAACCCGATGCGGTATAGCGGCTGGCCAGGATAAAGCCGTGGGCGCTTTCCCGCACCGTTTCCTGTCCCAGTGGGTCATGCTGTAAAGACAGCGGGCTGTGTTGGTTAAACTGGAAACGATCTAACCAGCCCATCCGGTTATAACCCAAATGCAGCGTATCTTCGCCCAGGGTTTCTGTGACAGGCAGGTCGTTGAGGTCATCCCATTCATGCGAGATTTCACGCCCGTTCAGACGCTCACTTATCCGATGCCCGGCCTCATCATAATCAAATTCCACCACCGCATCCTCGGAGACGGCCCGGATCATCCTGCCTTTGGGGTCGTAGGCATAGGCAGTCTCGGCCTGCAAGGTATATTCCAGTTTTCCGGCCTGCCAGTATTCCTGCCGCAAAATCTGGTCGTTGGCATTATAACAAACCCGGATCAACTGACCGTTGGGATACCGTGTCAGGATTCGTCGCCCTGCCCGGTCATAGGTATAGTCGATCGTACGTCCTGTAAAATCGGTTTCACGGATAATTTGTCCGGCTAAATCCCGCTCATAGCGATACGTTTCACCGGTGACCATCGTCACGCGGTTCAGGCGAATTAAGCGGTCATAGCCAAAATGCAGAACCGTCCCATCCGGACGGGTGAGCTGAGTCAGCAGGTCAAAGGCGCCATAGCTATAACGGGTGCTATTGCCTTCGCCATCGGTAACCGCAGTGACCCGGCGTTCATTGTCATAGCTGATGTGCTGTTTTACCCCATCCGGCAATTCAATTTCCGTGACGCTGCTTTCCGGGCTGGCATGGAATGCACAGTGCTGATAACGGGTTTGCTGACCCAGTGCATCGGTCATCCCCCGCAGCCGCCCCAGCCCGTCCTGTTCATAGCGGGTGGTGTAACCATTGGGCGCCAGAACACCATGAAGCCGGTGTTGTTCATATTCATAACGCCACTGGGTGCCATCCGGCAGTACCCGTCTGAGGATTTCACCATGTTGGTTGTAACGGTACTCTTCCAATCGCCCCTGTGGGTCGGTCACCGCATCCAGTGCGCCCTGATCGCTGTAGTGAAAAAGCCACGTTTTGCCATCCGGCAGTTTGGCCTGCAACAGTTGGCCGTATTCATCATAATCGTAGACAAACACGTCACCGGAAGGCCGTGTCTGTTGGGTCAGTTCGCCGTAGGGCGTATATTCGAACAGTGTTTTTCTGCCCAGAGGATCGGTTTCAGAGAGTTGATGACTCAGATCCCATTCCAGTACGGTTTCCCGCCCCAGTGGATCAACTTTGCGGGTGATCTGGCCGTCCTCATTGTACCAATAGCGGGTACAGCCGCCTTCTGCATCCAGATAGGTAGTGACCTGGTTGACATCATCATACAAAAAGCGATCCTGCCAGTAGCCTTGTGGAGTGCTGACCGAGACTACTCTCCCCCGGTTGTCATACTCCATCGACACATCCGTTGAATCCGTGTCATGCCAGCGGGTCATAGCGCCACGGGGATTGTATTCGTGCCAGAGATGACTGAACTGAAACGAATGGCATTCTGACAGATAATTTTGTGCGTTGTACTGACAGGTGACCAGCGTCTGGCGCAGTTCTCCGGTCAGGTACGCGATAGAAGCCAACCGGTTCTGGTCGTAATCCAGTAATAAGCGATAACCATCGGAATGGATAACCTGTGACAGCCGGTATTGTTGCTCCCCAAAGGGGTCATCATAATGGAAGGTGATGTGGTTATTGTGACGGTCACGGATCGCAGACAATAACCGTTTATCACCTATGGGCTGTTCAAAACTCCGCGTTAATTGCGTCTGACGATCAAACAGGTGCAACCCGCCTGTTAAGGTACCAAACAGCAGATAATGCCCGGCATGCAGGTTAACTGAAAACACGTTTTCATCCGGCGTATGGAAGGTGTAGACAACACCATCCGCATCGGTGAAATACGTCACTTCCCCCGCTCGCTTTAACTGCTGCGACCAGTCATCAGACCATTTAGGGCCGAACAGGCCGGCAAAATTTTCGGTTGAACGATAGGTACGCACTAATGACAGGGGCAAGGTACCGGGCAGGGAGAGCATCGGCCACTGTTGCAGGAAGTCGCCCGTGGCCATATCCACCGGGTCACCACAGTTATCGTTTTCGTTCGGTTTTTTACTTTGTTTCTGGGTCGATTTTTTCGGATTATCCGATTGTGTGACCCCTTTTTTATTGCGTGGCAAGGGTAATAACCCGGCAATCACCACCGCCCACTGCAAGGCTTTATTGCTTTCCTGTAAAATAGGGAGTGCCTCTCCCGTTTCCTGGGTAATGAAAATGGATCCGGCGGCACTGTTGATATTGGCGTCACAGGTGGTGCGATGCCCCAACTGGGCAATCGGTTTGCCGTTGGCAAATACGGTCTTGGCGCCTTCAGCGACCACACCGGGAGGATGGTCACTGCACACCACGGGGTCGCCTTTCCGCGCAACTGGTTTACCCTCAAAGAACACATTGGGTGATCCTTTGGCAATGGTGCCTTTATTGCTGCCATATTGCCCTATGGCGGCGCCAATTCCGGCACAGGCGCCACCGACAAACCCGCCGGCCGCAGCGGCAGCGGCAACCACCACCAGTGCCGCGCCTCCCGTGGCCACCACCAGGGCGCCCACCGCAACCGCCGCAACAGCACCCAGTAAAATCCCACCCAGCGCCCCCCATAGCCCGGCGTTTTTATTCTGATGGGCAATGGCATCACCTTCTCTGGCCGGATTTTCACCTTCGGTTGCCACGGTGCTCATGCCCATGCCTTTGGCGATAGCGTGACCGACTTTATCCCCGACATACATACCCGCGGCTCCGCCTGCTGCACCGGCGGCTAATCCCACCGCAAAAGGCACCGCCGCGCCCGTTGCCACCGCATAGGTAGCACTGGTCGCCAGCGTGGCATTAGAGAAGGTATCACTTTGTAAAAATTCCAGTGCCCGGTCAGACGTGGATTTTTCTGTCCGTGGCGGTATTGGTGCAGGCTTGCCTCCTTTTGAAGGCGATGTCTGATTGTGTGTGGCAGGCGACGGAGAGGGTCGCCCTGCCGCTGCTGCACCCATAATCACATTCTGTGAAACACTCATATCACACCTCCCTGTCAGGCGTTATCTTTCGACTCATCGCGCAACCGGAACGTTGCCATCATGGCCTGCATTTGTTCCCGCTGTGCCACCGTCATCTCCCCCTGACAGGTGCCGGTGAAAATCAGCACGTGCCCGGGAGTGTTAAGCAGCCTCATTAATTGATGTACCGGACCACTTGGGGCACGCCAGCGAAATTCAAAGGTCTCGGTTTCAAAGCCGTTCAATTCACCGGATTCATGCGTTACCGCTTCATAATCTTTCAGTTGCTTGGCAATGGCCGTCATTTCCCGTTCAGCAAACTGACTGAATGCCAGCCCCCATGGCAAATTGTCACGGGAGATAGTGAAACTGGTGCCATTTTTTTCATCGGTGCTGTTTAACACCAGAATACTGGCATCCTGCCAGCTGGCGGGCAGCATAATAGCGCCTTGATTAAAGTGGAAAGGCGCGAGATCAAGTTGATTATTCATGGAAGTTCCTTCTGGCTTGCCGCAATTTAAAAATGACTATGCGTTATTTGTTGATGTTAACCTGACCACCTAATACGGTGACCCCGCTGTCGTTCAGCTCAATACTGGCGCCCCCGAACGAAATTTTGATGTTGGCTTTCGTCATTTGAATCGTGCCGCTGCCGACTTTCAGCGTGATATCATCCTGGGCTTCATACAATTGCGTCCCCGCCCCGGCTTTACCGGCGTTTGCTTTCACCTGTACCATATTGGCTTCAGTGCTGCGTTTCTGGCAGATGTTCTCGGTCAGGTTGCCTTGCTGCACGGTTTTATGTTCATCCCCCGTCTGGATGAGCAGGCTTCGGTTACCGGCTTCCACGACCAGGCTCTGGTCATTTTTTACCGTCGTCTGCATATCCTTCTGTGCATGCAGGGCCAGCCGCTCGCTGCCTTTGGCATCCTCGAACAACAGCTCGTTGTAGCCTTCGCCTTTGTGGGTTTTGGAACGGAAGGCCATCTGGGTTTTGCTGCCCGGCAGCCCGCCCGGTGGGATATTGCTGGCATGGTAGGTGCGGCCGGTGACGATCGGCTGATCCGGGTCGCCGTGCAGAAAATCCACGACGACTTCCTGCCCGATACGCGGGATCGCCAGCATCCCCCAGCCCTGACCGGCCCAAGGTTGGGTCACGCGTATCCAGCACGAACTCTGGTCATCGCTCTTGCCATAGCGATCCCATGGGAACTGGAGGCGGATACGCCCATACTGATCACAGAAGATTTCTTCCCCGGCCGGGCCGACGACTTTGGCGATCTGCGGACCATCGATAACCGGTTTCGGTAGCGGCGCCGGGCGCCAGTGCTGGTTATGGCGGATAAAGTGGAACTGGCTGTGCAGGGTGGTGCCTGTGCCGCTGTTGGCGGTTTCGAGTGCCTGTGGCTGGCTGCCGGCATGACTGGCGCTCACCACCTGCCAGGACTGGTTCAGATCTTCACGCGGGTGGTTGTACAGGGTGAATAACCGCCCCGGTTGAATGGCAATCGCGTGACCGCTGCCTTGCCCTGTCACGGCATTGTTGCGAAGCCCCTCCAGACGGTAACGGGTGAAATCCTTACCGTGGGCCTCATCCTTAAAACGGCCCGGATAGTCGTAATGTTCGTAATACAACTGCTGGAGAGTATCCTCCTTCATTTGCTGGCTGAATTCGGCCGGCCATGCCGGGTTTTTGAAGGTGTAGTCTTTGAGTTGCACCTGGGCCGGGCGAACCTGTGCCCGGTGTGTCAGGTGGCTCACCGCCGGCTCTCCCAGCGTACTGGTCTCACCCGGCTGGTAGGGCAGAACAATGCCCGGTGGGACAGAGCCGGCATCATCGGCAAACACCAGCGTATTGCGCCCGTTACCGCATTCAAAAAAGTAGAAGATACCTTCTTCCGCTGTCAGGCGTTGCAGGAATGCAAAGTCACTTTCCTGATATTGCACACAGAATTCCCGCTCCGGGTGGGCATGGCGCAGGCTGAAGACGACATCACGGATACCGTGCTCTTTCAGGAGGGTGGTGATAATGGCCGCAATGTTCAGTTGCTGGAAGATCCGCGAATTCTGGCGCAGGGTGGTGCGCCACAGATCCGGGCGAATACTCATCCGGTAGGTGGTCTGGTGCAGCCCGGTATTGCCCTGTTCAAAGCTGGCGACGATACCCGTGATACTCCGGCTTTCCACGCCATCCTGTGTAATCGTCAGAGTGGCGGAGCGGTCGAGTACGGCCGGAAAATCTATCGCCGGATCCGCACTCGCCAGCCCCACTTCCAGCTGGAACGGCTGGGAAAAGTGTTCGTTCAGAGTAAAATCAGTGACGACAAAGGTTTGTGGTGCCAGACTGCCGGCGATCAGCGTAAATTGCAGGCCGCTGGGCGAACTTCCGCTCCCACCACCCGGCAACTGGCTGGCTTTTTGCAGGGCTTTGGTGGCGGCGTGCTGGCCATCTGCCGCCCGCTTGGCCAGTCCCTGTCCGTGGCTGCCCAATATCCCTGCGGTTTGCTGAGCCAGACGGGCGGCTTGTTGCCCCTGCTCAAACAACGCCTTTCCTTGTTGAAGTTTCGCAATGTGCTTTTTTACTGACATGGTATATCTCCCTGAGATAATGACGGATAACGTTATGGGGCAGGTTATCCAGCCTGATAGCCGTGCAGGCCATAACGTTCGGGCACAAGATTTCAATCAGTTCTGACAAATTCGGTAATTAAAGAATCACTACGCGGTGTTATTTATTTTCCGGCATCCAAATAAGCTGAAAATTTCACACAGCAGTATTGATGTAATTTAAAGAAACTTTGATGTCAGAATGCATTGTTTAATTCATGGCAGATAATAATGATGGGAAATAATAAATAACAGACAAGTGAAAACCAAATGAAATCAAGTGAAATACAAATCCCTCATCTGACAATGACGGGATAAAAAGTTTAAATGATTGCTGCATCAGAGGAATACGCTGTGTTTTTATATATAATAAAATTATTGTCTTACGGAGTGTTGCTGTCAGACAAAACAGAATTTCTGTAACAGAATGAGTTAAAAGCAAAAAAATAATTTTTTTATTTTAAAATTCATTATCATTTTCATTTTATGATAATGATCGCAAAAAAACCTTTTAAAAATGTGAATGCATTTATTACCCCACTTATTAAATGATAGGATATAAAAAAAATAAATATTTTAATTTTATTAAAAACACATATTCAGTGATTTTTTAACTAAAAT
>NZ_LFCV01000120.1 GCF_001037465.1 Xenorhabdus khoisanae | reverse complement strand
TCCTTGCTCTAAGAAAAAATGATTAGTCTAAAAGTTCATATAAGTTAGCCAGTTATATATTTTTCTGGGCGTTAATATGTATAAGAAACAAAAAATGGAACACCTGAAAAAAAACTTACAATACCTACTTGATTCCAGAGGGGAAACAAGAGTATCTCTCTGTGATCGAACAGGGCTTAACCGTACAACTATCTACAATATTTTGGATGGCAGAGTTCAAAACGTTCACTCTTCTACAATACAAAAAGTCTCCAATTTCTTTGGCGTATCATATAGTGAAATAGAGGCAACTGATATTGCAGAAAAAGAACGTTTGGACGCGGTTGTCTCTTATGAAGGAAACATGAATCCCAGTGCTGTTCCGTTATTTATGCAATCTGAATGCATTACTTCTGACTTCTCTGACAGTAAAATAGGTTCTCTGATTGTGGATAGGCCACTGACTTATTATTTTGGTTCAGGGCCTAATATCGTTGCTGTTTTACTTGAGAATGATTTTTCAGGTAAATATAATGCAGGTGATTTATTAATAATTAAGAGGGGTAACTATCAGAACAATAATCCAAAGTTATGTTTCGATCCAAAAAAGCAAAAGTTTCATATAAAAGAATTTACTCAAGAGAATTTGGATAGTTTTATGGTGATTGGGGATATAATGGAAGAGCGGTTCGGATATGGGAAAAAAATATAAGTTACTGGGATTCAACAGTCAGGATAATACAGCAAATGTATTAATTTTATCAACCGGAAAGGTATTGAAAATAAACACAAAGGAGCTTGAAAAGAGCGAAATAGCGGATGACCTGGACAATCACGAGATAAAATCACTTTATAGAAAGTTGTATTCTAGTTTTCCAAATACTCCCTCAGTTTATGAAATTGAAGAGCGTAATGAAAAATCCTGGATTATTTATTCATTTCTCGCATTATTACTGACAATTTTCTATACATTCAGCAACATAGCAGCAGCAAAACCCGTTTATATTGAATACCTTGATATTATTGTTACTCCTGGTACGTTTATTTACCCTTTTTCATTTTTAGTTATTGATTTGCTGAGTGAATTTTATGGATTCAGATTAGCAAGAAAAGCAATATACATGTCATTAATTTCTAATCTGATTATCGTATCCTTATTGAGCATTTCAACAAGTTTACCGGCAATTGCAAATTGGGATTTAAATGATCAGTATAATGCTCTGATGAATCATATATTATCGGCAATCTTTGCATCCTCTTTGTCATTTTTAGTTTCGGAGCTTGTCAATTCTTATATCTTGTGCAAGCTGAAAGATATGACAAATTCTCGTTTTTTGGCGTTAAGAGTATTTTTCAGTACATTCATTGCATCAGTGATTGATAGTTTTATTTTCTGCTTTGTGGCGTTTTATGGAAAATTACCTATAAATCAAATTGTTACTATGATGATCGTACAAATCTTAATTAAGATTTTCTTTGCATTGTTTAACGTATTTCCCGCTTACGGCTCACGTTATTTATTTAATCGGTGGGTTGTCAAAACAGCAAACTAGTAAGCCGCATGGGGGGATTCCCCCATGCTATTACCTATTTAAAACCCGCTCCTACTTAAACCAGTACTCTTATTTTCCATAATCACATAAAAATGATATTACTTTTCTATAACCCATAAACTAATTCATTTATAACTACATGTAATTATGTTACGTATATTTATGCAGTAACCCTGTTTATATTCACACTATCAATGGGGGAATTTACTGTTTTATCTCATTTTTTATCAGGGCGTAGAAAATTTTCAGGGAATTTAAGTTTAATTATTATTTATCAATGGCATATGTGATTTTTGGTTGATATTTTGTTCATGTGGCACCAAAAAATAACGTATAAATTCATCACTAAAATCACCATTTGATGTTTTATTTGTTGATTTTAGTATTTGTCTGGTGTATTTATTTTACTATAAAAACATAAGTTAAAATTGATATTTATCTGAAAGGTTAGGAAGGAGCTTTTCTTTCCTTCTGTATCGGTAAAATATCTTCATTATTTTGAATGAAAATTTTTGCTCGCCCGACACCAGGGTAATATTAGTTTGTTTTTTGTACTCATGAAAGCCCGGTCTCTTAGTCGACATTCCTGATTAAGAGACTAGGCAATCATATACCAAGTGGGTTTCAAATTACGGCATAACCGACACAACCGCAATTTGAAAGAGAGATGTATGGCTTTTTACACCAGAGGCAGGTAGATATCTGTCACAGCCTCAGTTTCTGGGACATAAGGGAATAACTTTACTCGTTCAAAAAATAGTGGAAAATCCCGGACTTCTTGGTTGTTTTCCGATAGCCAGTGTGTATACAAGTCATTGACTAAGCAAGTTATTTCCTCATCTGGACCAATATGTCTTATATAAGCACATTTTCCTGATGGAATGGTTTTTTTGATAATTATTGGGTTGTTAATCTCAAACATTGAGGAGACTTCGACACACAAATCAAATTTATATTCATCCGGCTCAACTTTTGTCGGATCTGCATAAACAAGATTGAACGTTTTGTACCGTCCAAGTGGTAGTTTATTGTTTATTCTCCACTTTTTGAATGCTCTGATTGTATGACCGATATTCGTTGGAGAGCCTTTGTGCTCCATAACTGCAATTGAAGTTTCTGGAAAATCAATGATTTTTACTTCAAGATGAGGTAATTTCTCATTCATCACTTTAGTCCTAATTTCATTTATGATTTGGTGTTGGCTATACCAGACAGACCAATCAGGCTTTTTCCTGAATTCAGTGGGACTTTGACCAATAGCGCTTTTAAATGCTCTTGAGAATGCTTCGGGACTTTCATATCCACATGCAAAAGCAATGTCTATAACTGGACTGTTGCTATAGGCGAGATCATGAACGGCTTTTTTCAATCGAAGTTGTCTGATATAGGCAGCAACGCCGATGCTGTAATTTGCTGAAAACAATCTGTGAAAGTGATACTTAGAACAAGCTGCAACACGACTCAAACTTTCTCCATCCATCTGTGTATCAATATGTTCATCGATGTAATGAAGAAGTGCATGTAATCGCTGTTTAATCATAGTCATAATGTCCGCCTTATCTGGTAAAACGCATGATATATAGCCTTCCGTGGCAGGACATGATGATAATTGCTGACTTAACGCTTATCCATCAGCGGGTTATTAAAGCCCGTATTCTGAAAGTTCAGGGTGATCATCAGGCCGACACCCCAACGGCCATAAAAAGAGGCGTTCTTCTTTCTTGATCGGTACGTCATTAATACAGGCATATCGGTTGGTCATAAGCCCCTGTTCGTTAAACTCCCAGTTTTCATTACCATAGCTGCGATACCAGTTTCCTGAATCATCTTGCCATTCATAGGCGAACCTGACAGCAATGCGGTTTTCATCATAGGCCCATAACTCTTTAATTAATCGGTATTCTCGTTCTTTTGACCATTTTCGGCATTTCCCCTCTAAAAATGATTTGATCATGGCTTTTCTTGAATACAGACATCAGCGCTGGATAGATTGGTTCCGTATGACATTAACCGCTGAAATGTCTGTCTATGGAACACTCATAAAAGCAATTCCTGCCGTACTGAAAAAATGGTTTATGAGCAGCGAATTTCGCGGTTGTGCTTTTATTAATTCTGCGATTGAATTTTCTCAGGCATTACCTGAAATACAACCTGTTGTGCTGTCTCATAAACAGGAAATGACAGAAACGCTCGCAGAATTCCTGCCTGATATACCAGAACAGCGGGTGCTGTCTAAGCAAATCACATTGCTCATTGATGGAGCTATTGTAATGGCGCAATATGGTGAAGAGAGTGATCAGGTAATATCTCTGGTGGAGAAGTGGTTATTGTTGCACTCGGCGCTGCTGAATCGATAAGGACTCTCTGCAAGACGGCATCGAATAAGAAATAGCAAAGCGCTGACTGATAGTTTGGCGCTTATTATGTGAGTCAGCTCATAATTCAATATCCATATATGGATAAGATTAAGTAGTTTATGGTAATGAGCATCAAAATATGGGGTAAGTTGTGTGTACTCACGGTGAGTAATATTATTAATAATAAAAAAAGCAGACTCAGTATTATTGAATCTGCTTGTGGCCTATCAAGCGAAACAAATTTTTGCCCAGCGTGCCAGACCTGTAGTCACGGAACCAAAGTAATTACCGCCAACTAATGGAATACCCGGTAACTCTTGTTCAACTGCCTGACGAAGGATCGGTGAACTTGCTGAACCTCCCGTCATAAAGATCACATCAGGCTGAGTACCTCCTTGTACTACCGCTTCGCTAACTAATTTAGCCATTTTCGCTTTAGTGGATTCGATTGCGTCAATCATCTGACCGCGCTGGATACTAACCTCAATAATCTCTGATAATAAATTTAGCTTAACTCGGTGTTCAGATTGCTCTGAAAGGGCAATTTTGGTTTCTTCTGCACTGCGAACCAAGCTATATCCCAATGTGTCTTGATATACTTTCAATAATCGAGCTAATTTTTCTGGTTCTTGAGCATCCCTGTACAAGGATTTTAATACCGCCAAATTCTGGCGAGAATAGAAATCTTTCTGAGCCTGTACATCATTAATGGCAATCGGATTCCAAAACTGAGTTAGTGGCATATCAATGCCTGAGATAACTTTGCTTCCTAACCCAAAAGGGTGCATTAGCTGTTTAAAGGTCAGATTAATATCTAAATCGTTTCCACCGATACGCTGACCAGTGTGTGCCAGTAAGCTATCCTTCCGTTCAGATTTTCCTCGCCAGCTTGGCCCCATTCGGATAAGGGAGCAGTCTGTCGTTCCACCACCAATATCAACGACTAATACTGTTTTATCTTCTGCCAGAGTGGCTTCATATTCCAAACCTGCTGCAACTGGCTCAAATTGGAACTCAATATTGCGAAACCCTGCTCGTTTTGCTGCATCAAGTAAAATCTTCTCAGCTTGTTGGTTAGATTTATCGCCACCCCGTCCGTGAAAATTAACCGGACGACCGATCACAACCTTTTCAATAGCTTGTTGTTTATTGATTTCTACTTGTTGTTTGATATTCGCCATCATTGCGCAAACCAGATCTTCAAAGAAGCTGATTTGGATATCCCTTAATCCCATTGCACCCAAGAAGGATTTTGGTGATTTTACATAGTAAACATCCTGAGGATCTTCCAAATATCGAGCCAGTGCTTCTTGCCCAAATACGATATCATCTGGCAAAAGCTCAATACCTTCCTCATAGTTTGCAGCAATCGCACTACGAAGAAGCTGTTCACCCGCTTGATTGCCTGGGCTGATATTCCGGTGACGAAATAAGTGCTCAGAAACAGATTCCCGGGTCGGTGCCGCCAAAGCAGAAGGCATGTAAAAATTATCATTTTCGATAGCAATCAGCCGTGGTGTATCCCCGATTATCTCTGCTACTGCGCAATTCGATGTGCCATAGTCAAAACCGATGAACATAAGTTTCCTCATTCTCAATCGTTGAAAATTTTAAAAAGGCGCAGATGCTATCCTAAATTAGGGTTGGAAGCGAGCTTAACATAAGGAAACTATAGCGCCCTGACTGACAAGGAAAATTAACGAACTGTGACATATCTGAAACCATATACATTGGGCATCTGCATTCACGAGAATCTCTTGGCTACCATAGGCATAAGACTTTATTTTTATTTCACCTCGTGCATATTTATCCAACTAAGCGCACTCATAGCAGAGGAGCTTGGCGGCTATGGGGAAAACCATGTTTTTTTGCCTTCCAAGCCACGATTAACCCGATCAATAGCAACATACATATAGCCCAAGGGAATGAGGATACACTGCTGGTTTCCAGTAATACTCCCCCGATTATGCCGCCACCAGCAATAGCAAGGTTCCAAGCTGTAACAACCATGGACTGTGCCACATCGGCACCATCCCCTGCTGCGTCTGCAGAAGCAGTTTGCAGTAATGTAGCAGCACCACCAAAAGTTAATCCCCACAGAGTAATGCCCAGATAAATAACAGACGGGATATTACCGCCAAAACCAAGCATGATGGCAGTTAAGGTGAATACGCTAAGACTGAGCAATACCAGTATTCGTAGATAGCGATCAACCAGTAGACCGATGATCCAAATACCGAGTAAAGCCGCTACCCCGAATACCAGTAGAATGAAGTCAACACGATCTGACAGTCCCGCTGGTACGAGGAAAGGTGCGATGTAGGTATAAAGAATGTTGTGTGCCAGCATCCAGAACAGGATAACAAGCAATACCGGACGTATGCCTGCTGTGGTAAAGACTTTGTGAACAGGAATTCGATGATTTGCACTTTGGCCAGGAAAATCAGGCAGCTTAAGCATAACCCATATCACCAGTATCAGCGTCAAGCCAGACATAATAGCGAAGGTTCCTCTCCAGCCAATGAGATTGCCTACCCAAGTTCCAATAGGAACACCTAGAGACAGTGCGATTGGTGTTCCCACCATCGCCACCGCCATTGCCCGGCCTTGCAATGAAACGGGTACCATTCGGCGTGCGTAACCCGCTAAAAGTCCCCATGCAAGACCCGCAGCCACTCCAGCCAGAAAACGCGCAATCAACGTCAGAAAATAATTGGAAGACAGCGCGGTAATGGTATTGAAAATCAGGAAGCCACCAATGGCGAGTAGTAAGACAGGTCGTCGGCGCCAGCCGCGTGTTGCTGCTGTAAGAGGAATTGCCGCTAATAGAGAACCCAGAGCGTAAAGTGTTACTAGTTGGCCAGCTAGCGCCTCTGAAACACCGAGATCTATGCCAATTTGTGGTAACAATCCTGCAGGAAGTGTCTCAGTCAGAATGGCGATAAAACCCGTCATTGCCAGTGCAAGTAGTCCAGAAATTGGTAGGCGTTCACTCGTCTCTCCAAGTAACGCAGAGGTGTTTTCGTGCATCAAAATGACTCCTTTAATATATGTATCAATTGGTATAAAAGTTAGTTGTGATGAGGTTATCTTGTCAAGAACTTTTATACTGATTAGTATTTAAGTTTATTTTCAATGAGGAAATGGTTATGGCTAAGATGGGGCGTCCACGTAGCTTCGATCGTGATGAAGCGATCAATCAAGCAATGTTGCTGTTCTGGGAGCATGGCTATGAATCAACGTCTTTAAGCCAACTCAAGGCCGGGATGGGCGGTATTTCCGCTCCCAGTTTCTATGCGGCTTTTGGTTCCAAAGAGATATTATTTAAAGAAGTGGTAATCCGTTATCTCGATACGTATGGTCAGGTAAACGTTAGTCTTTGGGATCAAACTCTTCCTCCTAAAGAGGCTATTGAGCTGGCTCTACGTCGTTCAGCAAAAATGCAGACGGAGTATAGCCACCCTCCGGGCTGCTTACTAGTGCTGTCAGCCAGCGTCTGCTCATCGGAACACAAACATATCCAAAAACTGCTGGCCGATGCCAGAGAACGAGTACGGAAAGGTTTCATTTCCTGTGTCCAGCGCGCTATAGATGATGGTGAATTAGCGGGCGAAAACGATCCTACAGTAATGGCAGTAATGTTCGATAGCTTCCTGTCAGGATTTTCAACTTTGGCTAGGGATGGAGTTCCTCTGACTATTCTCGAATCATCGATTACGCAAATAATGAAAATTTGGGATATCTGAGCCAGCAGTTTCTGAGCATCACGCTCAGCTTCGTTGAGTATAGTGAGTTCGACAATGGAAGCCTATTTGGCTTCTATTGGTTATATAGCAGAGTGGACAGCCTCCCCGCCCTCTGGCTACGCCAGCCGCTATGCGGGAACGGCGGGGCATCCACTGAACGTCAAAACATTCGGAGTTCTCACCCTCGAGGTTTCGCGCTCCGATAGCCGTTTATCCCCTCCATGAATGAAGGGGTCTGCACTCAGCGCTATTTGATCAAAAGTATAGTGCACATTTTAAAGCGCGCGTAGCACCTTCTGTCCTGATTACCGTTTTCAAACCCGCACTGAAAACTAACAGATTTAATAGCCTGCCACCATCAATAAAGATCGCTGGAACGACATATAAGATTTATAACCCGAATAATCGTCCGAACCAACTGAATAGTATCACCTTAGATCTTGATTTAGTTTCCTTCGTATCAAAAACGTCGGCTTCTGGCACAAAGCCGACTGTCTGATTGGATTTTGATCAGATCATCAATAGTGTCAGATCGAGTCTTAGTTGGTACAACTAACTCGCTTTTGCCCCAAGGTTATTTAGCTAACTGGAAATTTTATCGAATAAGAGGCTGGTACTACCAGCCTCATTAATCATTATCAAATTAATTTATATTGATACCTTTTCCTTAATCCCTATTGCATTAATTATTTCCGAAGTGCATTCAAGAATATTATTATGATGATGGTTCTCCATTAGCTTAATCTCTAATGGATTGGTTAGCCATTGAGAAATATTATTATCTATTGATTTTATGATTGATTCAACTAACTCGATTTGCGAATCATCATTATAATTAGGGTTTATTTTTCCTGCTTTAAATAGCGTAATGTTTGTATGTTTTAACATTCCGCTTAAATCACAATAAGATATTTTATATTCAAATGGTGCACTCTCCAATACTTTATTGATATAGGTGTCACTGGCACCCATTTTTTGTAAGTTCTCAGTGAGTAATAGGTTTGAATTTGATATATCAATATTGTTTTTAATCCTTTTCATCTCGGCGTTATTAATTACAGTATCTAAT
>NZ_LFCV01000119.1 GCF_001037465.1 Xenorhabdus khoisanae | reverse complement strand
GCGAATGCGCACAAGCCGCTGATTCTGGAAATGGGGCTGAAATGGCAGCAAATCAGCCTGTCGTCCGAAGATGCGCAGTTTCTGGAAACCCGCAAGTTTCAGCTGGAGGAAATTTGCCGCATTTTCCGGGTGCCACTGCATATGGTGCAGAACACCGACCGCGCCACCTTTAACAACATTGAGAATTTAGGGATTGGGTTTATTAACTATTCCCTCGTCCCGTACCTCACCCGCATTGAGCAGCGGATTAATGCCGGGTTAGTCAGAAACAGCAAACAAGGGCGGTTTTACGCCAAATTCAACACCGGGGCCTTGCTGCGCGGGGACATGAAATCCCGTTTCGAGGCCTACGCCACCGGAATTAACTGGGGGATCTACTCCCCGAATGAATGCCGGGAACTGGAAGAACTCAACCCGCGAGAGGGCGGGGATATTTACCTGACGCCCATGAACATGACAACCCAACCTGAACAATCCCCGAAAAAGGAGGAAGAGACGCATGCCGATGATGACCAGACAACGGCTTGATGTGCCCCTGAAAATCAAATCGGTCAGCGACTCCGGTGAGTTCGAGGGCTACGGTTCGGTGTTCGGGGTCAAGGACAGCTACGACGATATTGTCCTGCCCGGCGCTTTTGCCAATACCCTGAAACAATGGAATGAGAAAGGCAGCCTGCCCGCGTTGCTCTGGCAGCACCGGATGGACGAACCCATCGGTATTTATACCGAGATGAAAGAAGACGAGACCGGGCTGTATCTCAGGGGGCGGCTGCTGATTGATGACGATCCGCTGGCGAAACGGGCGCACGCCCATATGAAAGCCGGTTCCCTGTCGGGATTGTCCATCGGTTATATCCTGAAAGACTGGGAATATGACCGGACAAAAGAGGCGTTTTTACTCAAAGATCTCGATTTATGGGAAGTGAGTCTGGTGACCTTTCCCGCTAACGATGAAGCGCGGGTGAGCGAGGTGAAATCCGCCTTTGCCCGCGGTGAAATACCTTCTCCAAAAAGTATTGAGCGAGTCCTGCGCGATGTTGGGCTGTCGCGAACCCAAGCCAAGGCCCTGATGGCTGACGGCTACCGTGCACTTTCTCTGCGTGATGCTGAGCAGGCCGCACTGGCCACCTTGAAATCCATTAAATTTAACTAAATAAGAGGCTGTTATGGCGATTGATCATAAAGATGTCAGTGAAGTTGCGCAGGAACTGAAAGGCGCTTTCGAGGCATTCCAACAGAAAAACGATAAGCGCATTGAGGCGATTGAGGCGGAAAAAGGCAAACTGTCTGAGCAGGTGGACACCCTGAACGGCAAGCTCGGTGAGCTGGATACCCTGAAAACCGCACTGGAAGACGAACTGGCGGGGCTGAAACGTCCGGCAGGCAGTGGCAATAACCCTGCCACCAGTGAACACAAGGCGGCATTCACCCAGTTTATCCGCAAGGGTAAGGAAGATGGGTTGTCTGAGCTGGAACAAAAGGCCATGCAGACCACGACCGATCCCGATGGCGGCTATGCGGTGCCGGAAGAGCTGGACCGCAACATTATCAGCGCCCTGAAAGATGAGGTGGTGATGCGTCAGGAATGCAGTGTGATAACGCTGGGGACGCCGGAATATAAGAAGCTGGTCAATCGGGGCGGAACAACCAGTGGCTGGGTGGGGGAAACCGATAAGCGCGAGGAAACCGCAACCTCACAGCTTGGCGTGATTGAGCCGATCTGGGGGGAGATTTACGGCAACCCCGCCGCGACCCAGCGTATGCTGGATGATGCCTTCTTTGATGTGGAAGCGTTTATCACCGCTGAACTGGCGCAGGAATTCGCGGAGAAGGAAGAGGCCGCGTTTACCCACGGTGACGGCAGCAAGAAACCCAAGGGGTTACTGGCCTTTGGCTCGGATGACAAGGTGGACAAAGACCGCGAATGGGGCACCCTGCAACACCTGCTGCTGAAAAAACCAGCCGATATCACGGCAGACGAAATCATGCAGCTGATCTACACCCTGCGCAAGCCGTACCGCACCGGGGCGAAGTTCATGATGAACAACAACCTGTTGTTTAAGGTCCGCACCCTGAAAGACAGTCAGGGCAACTACCTGTGGCAGCCGGGCTTGCAGCTGGGCCAGCCTTCCGCCTTGCTGGGGTATGGCATTGCGGAGAATGAGCAGTTTGCGGACTTAACGGCGGATGCGGTGCCGGTGGCCTTTGGTAACTTCAAGCGCTGCTACAGCATACTGGACCGCATCGGTGTTCGCATGTTGCGCGACCCGTACACCAAAAAACCGTTTGTGCAGTTCTACACCACCAAACGTGTCGGGTCGATGCTGGTCGACAGTCACGCCGTGAAGTTGCTGAAAGGCGCTGCGGGCAGTAAGTAATCTTCGGGCGGCCTGCGTGCCGCCTTATTAGCGGAGGGAATATGCCATTACCGACGATTGAAGAGCTGCGCTTGCAGTGTAAGGTGGATGAAACGCAGGACGATGAACTGTTACTGGCTTACCTCATGAGCGCCAGAGAAAAAGCTGAGAATTACCTCAACCGTAAACTCTATGAAGAATACATCCCGGCAGATGACCCTGACGGCATGCTGATTACCCCGCTGGTTAAACTGGCCTTAATGTTGGCGGTCGGGTTTTGGTATGAGCATCGCGAGCCCCATGTATTAGCCAGCGGGTTTAAGGAACTGCTTAACGATTATCGGATCAGACCCATGAGGGGGACATAATGCAGGCAGGCAGATTACGCCACCGCATCACGCTACAGAGCTTTACCCAGATCAAATTGCCATCGGGCCAGCCTATGCAGGAATGGCAGGATGTGTCCACGGTCTGGGCGGAGGTCAAATACATTAGCGGGCGTGAATTACTGGCGTCCGGCGCTGAACTCTCAGAAACCACGGTCCGTGTCTGGCTGCGTTACCGTCCGGATGTGACCAGCGCTGCCCGGCTGGTATTTCGCGGGCAGGTTTACGACATTCAGGCCGTCATTCCTGACCCGAAACTGACCCAGCTTGAACTGTTATGCAAACAGGGGGTGAAACCATGAGTATTCATACGGAGCTGGACTTTTCCGGCTTGCAGGAAATAGCGAAAGATCTCGAACTGCTCAGTAAGGCTGAAAACAATCAGGTGCTGCGGAAAGCCACTTATGCGGCGGCGTCGGTACTGCGTGACGAGGCGCGCGTCAAGGCCCCCAAGCGAACGGGTAAACTGGCGCGCAATATTGTGGCGTCCAACCGGCGAGTGCAAAACGGTGAAGCGTCCGCCGGAGTGTATGTGCGTGGGTCTAACGCCAAGGGCACCAACAGCGACACCACCATGAAAGCCAGTGACCCGCGCAATGCCTACTACTGGCGCTTTCTGGAGAATGGGACCTCAAAAATGGCCCCACAGCCGTTTATCCGTCCGGCGTTTGATGCCAAATCCGAGGCGGCTACCGACGCTGCCATTGAGCGGGCCAATCAGGCGATTGACGAGGTGCTGTCGAAATGACCGAGGCTGACATTTTCCCGCTGCTGGACCCGGTACTGCCGGATAAGGTTTTTCCTTACGTGGCACCGCAACGGGAACCGCCTGTTATGCCGCCGTGGTGTGTTTTTTCGTTCTACAGCCTTGATCAGGATGTGCTGAACGGGCAGGCGGGCCAGCTCAATAACCTGCAAATTGATGTTTATGCCGGGTCCATTGATGAGGCCCGGGCGATACGGAATAAGGCCCGGTCAGCGATTGCCGGACTGAAACCCACTGAACTCAGCGAAACCCAAGGATACGAGCCGGATACAACCCTGTACCGCGCCACACTGGAATGCCAGATCTGGCAGTAAACCCACAAACTCACCCCATTGACTCAGCCGCCTGCGGGCGGTTTTTTATTTCCGGAGAATTATCCATGTCGAGTAAGTACGAAAAGGCCCAGGGCACGAAAGTGAGCATTTCGGCCAATGCAGCCAAAGAGGCCAATCCCCAGAATGCGGTCTGGCAACACATCGACTGCACCACCAAAGAGATCAGTTATACCGGCGGGCAAAAATCCGACATTGAAGTGACCACCCTGTGCTCCACCGAGCAGGAGATGACCAACGGACTTGCGGCGCCGGGCGAAATTACCCTGTCCGGCAACTGGTCCGCCGATGAACCCGGGCAGGATACCCTGCGCACGGCCTACGACACCGACGAGCTGCATGCGTTTAAGGTGGAATTTCCCACCGGTAACGGGTATGCGTTTCTGGCCGAGGTGCGCCAGAACTCATGGAGTGTATCGCCCGGCGGGCTGGTGACCGCCAGTTTTACCCTGCGGTTGAAAGGTAAGCCACTGCCCCTGAAACCCACGTCGTTAACCAAAAACACGGCACAAGGATAAATCATCATGGCGAAGAAAAAACCCGACCTGCGCGCACTGGCACTGGCCCCGAATGCGGGCTTTCGCAGTAAAACCGTGACCGTACCGGAATGGGGCGATGTCACCGTCACCTTACGCGAACCCTCAGCGGAGGCATGGGGACACTGGCAGGCAATGACGTTACCGAAAGAGGGTGAGGAAGACACCACCCTGTCCATCGCTGAGAAAACCCACCGCAATATCCGGGGGGATGTCGTGTTGTTTATTGACGTACTCAGGGATGAGAACGGCGATCCGGTCTTTACCGAAGACGATATCGACACCGTGGCAGACATTTATGGCCCGGTTCACAGCCGTTTGCTGCATCAAGCACTGGAACTGATGGCTTCACAGGCGGATGCAGAAAAAAAGTAAACGAACCGGTCACCTTCTTCATGATGACACTGGCGCTGCGGCTCGGCAAAACCCTGTCTGAGCTGCAACGGGACCTGAGCGCCAGTGAATTACTGTGCTGGCTGGCGTATGACAGGGTGAGTCCGGTGGGGGATGAGCGGGGGGATATTCAGGCCGCCCAAATCGCGGCGGCCGTGTACCAGTCACAAGGGGGCAAAGTTGCCCTGCGTGATGTCCTGCTGCAATGGCGTGAACCCGACGCAGACAGTGACCGTGCGCCGGGGCTGGAAGCCTTTTTATCTAACCTGTCCTGAGTAATTTCCTATGGCAAAATTACGTGAACTGATTATTAAAATCTCGGCCAACTCGTCTTCATTTCAGGCGGAGATTGCCCGTGCCTCCCGGATGGGGGCGGATTATTACCGGGTGATGGAAAAGGGTGGACGCGGGGCAGCGGCGGCCACCCGTGACAGCCAGCAGGCGTTACGGGAACTCAATAACCAACTGCTGTCAGCCAAGAATGCCGCCGCCGGCATGGCAGGTGCTTTT
>NZ_LFCV01000118.1 GCF_001037465.1 Xenorhabdus khoisanae | reverse complement strand
CCGGTGGCCTATGCCCGGCAGGCGATCGGGTTAGGGCTGGCGACCGAAGAGCACGGCTCCCGGCTGTTCGGTAACGGGGCGGTCACCAGCGGGGTACTGCAAACCAGTGAGTCCCTGACCGACGAGGCCTTTAACCGGTTGAAAACCGATTTTGAAGCGCAACACCAAGGGCTGGCGAATGCGCACAAGCCGCTGATTCTGGAAATGGGGCTGAAATGGCAGCAAATCAGCCTGTCGGCCGAAGATGCGCAGTTTCTGGAAACCCGCAAGTTTCAGTTAGAAGAAATCTGCCGCATCTTCCGGGTGCCACTGCATATGGTGCAGAACACCGACCGCGCCACCTTTAACAACATTGAGAATTTAGGGATTGGGTTTATTAACTATTCCCTCGTCCCGTACCTCACCCGCATTGAGCAGCGGATTAATGCCGGGTTAGTCAGAAGCCACAAACAAGGGCGGTTTTACGCCAAATTCAACACCGGGGCATTGCTGCGCGGGGACATGAAATCCCGTTTCGAGGCCTACGCCACCGGAATTAACTGGGGGATCTACTCCCCGAATGAATGCCGGGAACTGGAAGAACTCAACCCGCGAGAGGGCGGGGATATTTACCTGACGCCCATGAACATGACAACCCAACCTGAACAATCCCCGAAAAAGGAGGAAGAGACGCATGCCGATGATGACCAGACAACGGCTTGATGTGCCCCTGAAAATCAAATCGGTCAGCGACTCCGGTGAGTTCGAGGGCTACGGTTCGGTGTTCGGGGTCAAGGACAGCTACGACGATATTGTCCTGCCCGGCGCTTTTGCCAATACCCTGAAACAATGGAGTGAGAAAGGCAGCCTGCCCGCGCTGCTCTGGCAGCACCGGATGGACGAACCCATCGGTATTTATACCGAGATGAAAGAAGACGAGACCGGGCTGTATCTCAGGGGGCGGCTGCTGATTGATGACGATCCGCTGGCGAAACGGGCGCACGCCCATATGAAAGCCGGTTCCCTGTCGGGATTGTCCATCGGTTATATCCTGAAAGACTGGGAATATGACCGGACAAAAGAGGCGTTTTTACTCAAAGATCTCGATTTATGGGAAGTGAGTCTGGTGACCTTTCCCGCTAACGATGAAGCGCGGGTCAGCGAGGTGAAGTCGGCCTTTGCCCGCGGTGAAATACCTTCTCCAAAAAGTATTGAGCGAGTCCTGCGCGATGTTGGGCTGTCGCGAACCCAAGCCAAGGCCCTGATGGCTGACGGCTACCGTGCACTTTCTCTGCGTGATGCTGAGCAGGCCGCACTGGCCACCTTGAAATCCATTAAATTTAACTAAATAAGAGGCTGTTATGGCAATTGATCATAAAGATGTCAGTGAAGTTGCGCAGGAACTGAAAGGCGCTTTCGAGGCATTCCAACAGAAAAACGATAAGCGCATTGAGGCGATTGAGGCGGAAAAAGGCAAACTGTCTGAGCAGGTGGACACCCTGAACGGCAAGCTCGGTGAGCTGGATACCCTGAAAACCGCACTGGAAGACGAACTGGCGGGGCTGAAACGTCCGGCAGGCAGTGGCAATAACAAGGCGGTGGATGAACACAAAACCGCGTTTGCCCAGTTTATCCGCAAGGGCAAGGTAGACGGGTTGTCTGAGCTGGAACAAAAAGCCATGCAGACCACGACCGATCCCGACGGCGGCTATGCCGTGCCGGAAGAGTTGGATCGCAACATCATTAGCAGCCTGAAAGATGCGGTGGTGATGCGTCAGGAATGCAGTGTGATAACACTGGGGACACCGGACTATAAGAAGCTGGTCAATCGGGGCGGAACAACCAGTGGCTGGGTGGGGGAAACCGATAAGCGCGAGGAAACCGCAACCTCACAGCTTGGCGTGATTGAGCCGGTCTGGGGGGAGATTTACGGCAACCCGGCGGCAACCCAGCGGATGCTGGATGATGCCTTCTTTGATGTGGAAGCGTTTATCACCGCAGAGTTGGCACAGGAGTTCGCGGAGAAGGAAGAGGCCGCGTTTACCCACGGTGACGGCAGCAAGAAACCCAAGGGGTTACTGGCTTTTGGCTCGGATGACAAGGTGGACAAAGACCGCGAATGGGGCACCCTGCAACACCTGCTGCTGAAAAAACCGGTCGAGATCACGGCGGACGAAATCATGCAGCTGATCTACACCCTGCGCAAGCCGTACCGCACCGGGGCGAAATTCATGATGAACAACAACCTGTTGTTTAAGGTCCGCACCCTGAAAGACAGTCAGGGCAACTACCTGTGGCAACCGGGCTTGCAGTTGGGTCAGCCTTCCGCTTTGCTGGGGTATGGCATTGCGGAGAATGAGCAGTTTGCGGATCTGGCGCCGGATGCGGTGCCGGTGGCCTTTGGCAACTTCAAACGCTGCTACAGCATACTGGACCGTATCGGTGTTCGCATGTTGCGTGACCCGTACACCAAAAAACCGTTTGTGCAGTTCTACACCACCAAACGTGTTGGGTCGATGCTGGTCGACAGTCACGCCGTGAAGCTGCTGAAAGGCGCTGCGGGCAGTAAGTAATCTTCGGGCGGCCTGTGTGCCGCCTTATTAGCGGAGGGAATATGCCATTACCGACGATTGAAGAGCTGCGCTTGCAGTGTAAGGTGGATGAAACGCAGGACGATGAACTGTTACTGGCTTACCTCATGAGCGCCAGAGAAAAAGCTGAGAATTACCTCAACCGTAAACTCTATGAAGAACACGTCCCGGCAGATGACCCTGACGGCATGCTGATTACCCCGCTGGTTAAACTGGCCTTAATGTTGGCGGTCGGGTTTTGGTATGAGCACCGCGAACCCCATGTATTAGCCAGCGGGTTTAAGGAACTGCTTAACGATTATCGGATCAGACCCATGAGGGGGACATAATGCAGGCAGGCAGATTACGTCACCGCATCACGCTACAGAGCTTTACCCAGATCAAATTGCCATCGGGCCAGCCTATGCAGGAATGGCAGGATGTGTCCACGGTCTGGGCGGAGGTCAAATACATTAGCGGGCGTGAATTACTGGCGTCCGGCGCTGAACTCTCAGAAACCACGGTCCGTGTCTGGCTGCGTTACCGTCCGGATGTGACCAGCGCTGCCCGGCTGGTATTTCGCGGGCAGGTTTACGACATTCAGGCAGTGATCCCTGACCCGAAACTGACCCAGCTTGAACTGTTATGCAAACAGGGGGTGAAACCATGAGTATTCATACGGAGCTGGACTTTTCCGGCTTGCAGGCAATAGCGAAAGATCTCGAACTGCTCAGTAAGGCTGAAAACAATCAGGTCCTGCGGAAAGCTACTTATGCGGCGGCGTCGGTACTGCGTGACGAGGCGCGCGTCAAGGCCCCCAAGCGAACGGGTAAACTGGCGCGCAATATTGTGGCGTCCAACCGGCGAGTGCAGAACGGTGAAGCGTCCGCCGGAGTGTATGTGCGTGGGTCTAACGCCAAGGGCACGAACAGTGATACGACTATGAAAGCCAGTGACCCGCGCAATGCCTACTACTGGCGCTTTCTGGAGAATGGGACCTCAAAAATGGCGCCACAGCCGTTTATCCGTCCGGCGTTTGATGCCAAATCCGAGGCGGCTACCGACGCTGCCATTGAGCGGGCCAATCAGGCGATTGACGAGGTGCTGTCGAAATGACTGAAACCGAAATTTCCCTGCTACTGGCCCCGGTACTGCCGGATAAGGTTTTCCCTTATGTAGTCCCCCGGTCCCCAAAAAATCTGCCACCCGGGGCGCCGTGGTGTGTTTTTTCGTTCTACAGCCTTGATCAGGATGTGCTGAACGGGCAGGCGGGCCAGCTCAATAACTTGCAAATTGATGTTTATGCCGGGTCCATTGATGAGGCCCGGGCGATACGGAATAAGGCCCGGTCGGCGATTGCCGGACTGAACCCCACGGAACTCAGCGAAACCCAAGGGTACGAGCCAGATACAACTCTGTACCGCGCCACACTGGAATGCCAGATCTGGCAGTAAACCCACAAACTCACCCCATTGACTCAGCCGCCTGCGGGCGGTTTTTTATTTCCGGAGAATTATCCATGTCGAGTAAGTACGAAAAGGCCCAGGGCACGAAAGTGAGCATTTCGGCCAATGCAGCCAAAGAGGCCAATCCCCAAAATGCGGTCTGGCAACACATCGACTGCACCACCAAAGAGATCAGTTATACCGGCGGGCAAAAATCCGACATTGAAGTAACCACCCTGTGCTCCACCGAGCAGGAGATGACCAATGGCCTTGCGGCCCCGGGCGAAATTACCCTGTCCGGCAACTGGTCCGCCGATGAACCCGGGCAGGATACCCTGCGCACGGCCTACGACACCGACGAGCTGCATGCGTTTAAGGTGGAGTTTCCCACCGGTAACGGGTATGCGTTTCTGGCCGAGGTGCGCCAGAACTCATGGAGTGTATCGGCCAGCGGGCTGGTGACCGCCAGTTTTACCCTGCGGTTGAAAGGCAAGCCACTACCCCTGAAACCCACCTCGTTAACCAAAAACACGGCACAAGGAGAATAAATCATGGCGAAGAAAAAACCCGACCTGCGCGCATTGGCACTGGCCCCGAATGCGGGCTTTCGCAGTAAAACCGTCACCGTACCGGAATGGGGCGATGTCACCGTCACCTTACGCGAACCCTCAGCGGGGGCATGGGGACACTGGCAGGCAATGACGTTACCGAAAGAGGGTGAGGAAGACACCTTGTCCATCGCAGAGAAAACCCACCGCAATATCCGGGGGGATGTCGTGTTGTTTATTGACGTACTCAGGGATGAGAGCGGCGATCCGGTCTTTACCGAAGACGATATCGACACTGTGGCAGACATTTATGGCCCGGTTCACAGCCGTTTGCTGCATCAAGCACTGGAACTGATGGCTTCACAGGCGGACGCAGAAAAAAAGTAAACGAACCGGTCACCTTCTTCATGATGACACTGGCGCTGCGGCTCGGCAAAACCCTGTCTGAGCTGCAACGGGACCTGAGCGCCAGTGAATTACTGTGCTGGCTGGCGTATGACCGGGTGAGTCCGGTGGGGGATGAGCGGGGGGATATTCAGGCCGCCCAAATCGCGGCGGCCGTGTACCAGTCACAAGGCGGCAAAGTCGCCCTGCGTGATGTCCTGCTGCAATGGCGTGAACCCGGCGCAGACAGTGACCGTGCGCCGGGGCTGGAAGCCTTTTTATCTAACCTGTCCTGAGATCTTTTCCATGGCAAAATTACGTGAACTGATTATTAAAATCTCGGCCAACTCGTCTTCATTTCAGGCGGAGATTGCCCGTGCCTCCCGGATGGGGGCGGATTATTACCGGGTGATGGAAAAGGGCGGGCGCGGGGCAGCGGCGGCCACCCGTGACAGCCAGCAGGCGCTGCGGGAACTCAATAACCAACTGCTGTCAGCCAAGAATGCCGCCGCCGGCATGGCAGGTGCTTTT
>NZ_LFCV01000117.1 GCF_001037465.1 Xenorhabdus khoisanae | reverse complement strand
TATATTCTATGTAACATGATCTTTTTTAGTGATGATGATTAATTAAAAGAAGAAAAACTGGAAAAATCACAAAAAAAAAGCCTATCATGGGCTGACAGGCAAAGACTACACACAGCAATATATATTACTTCGTTCATCCCAGCCTATGGCGTTTATAGACTGGGGTAGCAATTCACTGGGAAACATTTGTTTCGATGTAAAGAATACTAATTTAATAAATGAGTTTATTCATTAAGAATCCTCTTAATAAATAGAGCTTGGAAAAGAAACTTTGGAAAAATAACCTTTTTGCAACAATTTTCCGGTGATTTTTATTTCTTTTGAAAAATGAATTTATTTTTTAGATAGGACTTGGAAGATATATTCATCGCAATGATAATTGCGTGAGAAAATAATACTCTCACGCAGTTATTTGATTATTTGACGTGCTTCTTGCTGAAATGTTTTTCAGTATCTGCCTTATTACTTTCAGGTTTAGGGACTTCATTCATCCATGCCAACAGTAGGCTGTAAGAAATTGCCAGCACAACAGGGCCAATAAATAACCCGATTACACCCAAAGAAAGTATGCCGCCGATTACACCAGTAAGAATTAAAACCATCGGTAAGTCAGCACCAAGACGAATAAGGAAGGGGCGAAGCACACCATCCATTGTCGTCAGAATCAGGCTCCAGATAACTAAAATGGTTCCCCATGTTGTTTCTCCTGTCCAATAAAGCCATGCGATAGACGGAATGAGGATGAGCAGAGGCCCAAGCTGGGCAACACAACATACAAACATCAGCACTGTTAATATCATTGGATAGGGAATGCCGGCAATGGCTAGCCCAATTCCACCCGCGATGGCTTGAACCAATGCGGTGACAACCACACCAAGGGCAACGGCGCGAATGGATTGTGCTGCCAGTAGTACGACTGCATCACCACGTTTATCTGCCAGCCGGATAGCGAAATGGCGAATACTGAGCATAACCTGTTCACCTTTCCAATACAGTAATACGCTGAACATCACCATCAGTGCCAGATGGAAAAGGAAGCGGCCTGCATTAGCGGCTTGAGTAAAAAACCATGTTGCTGTTTTACCGATATAAGGCGGGATTTTGTTGAGAAGCAGGTTACTGCCATCAGCAATGAGAGCTTGCCATTTAAGATATAAATCATTTCCAACGACAGGTATTCGGCTGAGCCACTCCAATTGTGGCAGGTGAAAAGCAGAGGGGGATTTTGCCCATGCAATCAATGGTGCACTGTTTTCCACCAAGTTGCTGACAAGTAATGCGATCGGAATAACGAACAATAAGACTAATAGTAACGTCATTATGGAAACGGCGATCCAGCGCTTTCCCCATAATCGTTGTTGCAGTTTTTCCAACAAGGGCCAAGTTGCGATAACTACCATTCCTGACCAAATGAATCCCAAAATGAAAGGGCTTAAGACCCAAAAACTGGTTGTAATGAGCAATAAGATGAAAAATAGAGCGAATAACAGTTTGGGCAGATCTTGGTATGATTGCGATTTTTCCATGAAATAATTTCTCTTGGCAATTGAAAATACTGTTGGCAGTAACAATGGTAATTAAATATAACGTTATTTCATAGGTTGCTCAAAATAGATAAATATTGTGATATGGTTAAAAACCTGCCTCTCAGGCAAGTGTCTGAGTTACGCTACCCTGGATAGTATATAAATAGAACGCAATGTTGATACTAAATGCTAATGAGAAAAGGGGCAACTAGCCAATGATCCCACGTATATCACAAGCCCCCCATGTCAGTGATCTGGCACAGGACTATTTGACTGCATTGAAAGAAGCTGGTTTTACTGGAGACACAGCCAGTAATTACGCCGATAGACTGACTATGGCGACAGATAACAGTATTTACCAATTGTTGCCGCAAGCTGTTGTATTCCCGCGCTCCAGTGCCGATGTTGCATTATTGGCAAGGATAGCAGGAGAAGAACGCTTTCAAACGCTGACATTTACCCCACGAGGTGGGGGAACTGGAACGAATGGGCAATCACTTAACAATGGTATTGTGGTGGATATGTCCCGGCACATGAACCGTATTCTGGAAATTAATCCAGAACAGGGATGGGTCAAAGTCGAAGCCGGTGTTATCAAAGATCAACTCAATCAATATCTGAAACCATTTGGTTACTTTTTTTCTCCTGAACTCTCAACCAGTAATCGCGCCACTTTGGGCGGCATGATCAATACAGATGCTTCCGGCCAAGGATCGTTGGTTTATGGTAAAACCTCTGATCATGTTCTGGGTGTGCGTGCTGTTTTATTGGGAGGGGAAATGTTTGATACCCGACCTATGAATACGGCATTGGCGGAATCGATTGCTCAGGAAGAGACTATCATTGGGGGTATTTATAAAACGGTATTGGAGCGTTGTCGTGAGCAAAGGAAGTTAATTCTTGAGAAGTTCCCGAAGCTCAATCGGTTCCTCACAGGATACGATTTACGCCATGTGTTCAGCGATGATATGCAGACGTTTGACCTAACCCGTATTTTGACCGGCTCTGAAGGCACACTGGCTTTTATTACAGAGGCTACGTTGGATATTACTCCACTGCCAAAAGTCAGGCGGTTGGTGAATGTTAAATATGACTCTTTCGATTCTGCCCTGCGTAATGCCCCTTTTATGGTAGAAGCAAAAGCACTTTCAGTTGAAACTGTTGACTCTAAAGTGCTCAATCTGGCGCGTGAAGATATCATCTGGCACTCAGTAAAAGAATTAATTACTGATGTGCCTGATAAGGATATGCAGGGGCTGAATATTGTTGAGTTCAGTGGTAATGACGAGCAGCAAATTGACCAATTGGTTCACGATCTTTGCTTGCGCCTTGATGAATTGATGGCAAAAAATCAAGCGGGCATCATTGGCTATCAAACATGCCATGACTTGATGGATATTGAACGCATTTATGCTATGCGGAAAAAATCCGTTGGGTTACTTGGTAACAGTAAGGGCGCAGCCAAGCCAATTCCATTTGTCGAAGATACTTGCGTTCCACCGCAACACCTTGCTGATTATATTGTCGAGTTTCGTCAGTTGCTGGATAGCCACAAACTGAATTATGGCATGTTTGGACATGTAGACGCAGGTGTTTTGCATGTGCGCCCTGCGCTGGATATGTGTGATCCTCAACAAGAAATTCTGATGAAACAGATTTCTGATGAAATTGTTCATTTGACAGCAAAATATGGCGGTTTGTTATGGGGTGAACATGGTAAGGGATTTCGTGCGGAATACAGCCCGGCTTTTTTTGGCGAAGCCTTGTATGATGAATTGCGTCGGATTAAAGCGGTATTTGATCCACTTAATCGCCTGAATCCGGGAAAAATTTGCCCACCAATTGGCATTGATTCCCCAATGATGAAAGTTGATGCAGCCAAACGAGGAACTTATGACCGTACAATCCCTGTCAATGTGAGGACGGCATTTCGTGGAGCGATGGAATGTAATGGCAATGGCTTGTGCTTCAATTTTGATGTTAAAAGCCCCATGTGCCCTTCAATGAAAATTAGTCAGCATCGCATACATTCTCCTAAAGGGAGGGCAACGCTTGTCAGGGAGTGGTTGCGGCTTTTGACGGAGCAGGGTGTTGAGCCTAATTTATTGGAGCAGGGATTTGAGCAGACGCGCCCCAGTTTACGGGGATTGATTGAAAAAACGCGCCATAGCTGGAAAGCCTGGCGAGGAGAATATGATTTTTCACATGAAGTAAAAGAAGCAATGTCAGGTTGTTTAGCCTGTAAGGCTTGTTCAACACAATGCCCGATCAAGATTGATGTTCCTTCGTTCCGTTCGCGTTTTTTGGAACTTTATCACGGTCGTTACCTGCGTCCTTTGCGTGATCATATTGTTGCGAACGTTGAACACAGTACGCCGTTGATGGCAAAAGCACCCCGGCTGTTCAACTTTTTCCTGAAACAGCCGTGGGTACAGAAAATCAGCCAAAATACTATTGGTATGGTTGATCTGCCGTTACTTTCCTATCCGACATTGCAACAACAGCTTGCAGGTCATTATGCTGCCAGAACGACGTTGGAACAGTTAGAAAGTCTATCGCCATCTCAGCGTGATCAACATGTGTTGATTGTCCAGGATCCCTTTACGAGTTATCACGATGCGAAAGTGGTGACTGATTTTGTGCAATTGGTGGAAAAATTAGGATATAAACCCGTATTGTTACCATTTTCCCCGAACGGGAAAGCGCAGCATGTCAAAGGGTTTTTGAGCCGATTTGCCAAAACGGCGGAAAAAACAGCTGATTTTCTTAATCGAGTGGCGCGTCTGAATATTTCTATGGTGGGAGTCGACCCGGCTTTAGTATTGTGTTATCGAGATGAATATCAAGATATTCTTGGTGAGCGACGGGGTAATTTTCAGGTTCAATTAGTCCATGAGTGGCTAATCAATAACCTTCCGGGAAAAATGTCATCAGAGAAGTGTGATAGCTTAATATCCAGCCAGAATTGGTATTTACTGGGGCACTGTACAGAAGTGACGGCATTGCCGAATAGCGGTAAACAGTGGGGAGATATTTTCCGTCATTTTGGTCATCGATTGAATAATGTCAGTGTAGGGTGCTGTGGTATGGCAGGCACATACGGACATGAAAAGAAAAATCTGGATAACTCGATTGGCATCTACAAACTTTCATGGGCTCCGGCACTGAAAAATCTCTCTTTAGAGCACTGTCTGAGTACAGGGTATTCATGCCGCAGTCAGGTGAAACGTCAGGAAGGAAAACAACTTAAACATCCATTACAAGCCTTATTGGAGATAATAACGTGATTTGGAAACGTAATATAGATGTGAATATGCTGAATCAATTTATTGATGAGAGCATGGTAAGACATGTAGGAATCGAGTTTACCCAGATTGGCGATGATTTTATTGAAGGAATAATGCCTGTCGATCAACGAACTAAACAGCCGTTTGGTATTCTGCATGGCGGGGCCTCGGTGGTATTGGCCGAAACACTTGGTTCGTTCGCGGGTTATCTTTGCTCAGAAGGTGAACAGCAAGTGGTAGGGGTAGAAATCAATGCCAACCATCTTAAATCTGTTCGTGAAGGCGTAGTTAAAGGCGTTTGTAAACCGATCCATCTGGGGCGTTCACATCAGGTTTGGCAGATTGATATCTATAATGATAAACAACAATTGTGTTGTACATCCCGCCTGACAACCGCGGTTTTATCTTAGCTTTATTATTCAATCGATTATTGCGTTTTTGTTCCTGTCAGTACTTGGCTGGCGGGAACAACCTGATATATTTTTGCCGTGAATGGGATAGAATAGTCTCGCAAAGTAGTCTATTAATTAACCAATAACATTCAAGTATCAGTTCAGGAAGCATGTTATGAAACGATTTTTAACTTTTATCGGCATCTTCTTGGTTGCCATATTATCGTTAGGGGGATTGGCTAATATTGCTTATGCTCTCGAATACCCATTGCCTCCTGCTAATAGCCGTTTGATTGGTAAAAACTCGACTTATGTTGTGCCCGATGATGGGCTTCCACTGGAATCCATTGCAACTAAATACGAAATAGGCTTACTGGCAATGTTGGAAGCTAATCCTGGTGTCGATCCGTATTTACCGAAAGCTGGTACGGAACTCATTATTCCATCACAGATGTTGCTTCCAGATACACCTCGCCAGGGGATTATCATTAATCTGGCTGAATTGAGGCTCTATTATTTCCCCAGTGGAGCAAACCATGTCATCGTATATCCTATCGGTATAGGCCAGCTTGGGCGTAATACACCAACTATGACGACGTCAGTCAGCCAATTGATCAAACATCCAACATGGACACCAACTGCCAATATCCGCAAAGATTATGCAAGCCGGGGAATCATTTTACCTACTGTGATACCTGCGGGTCCGGATAATCCAATGGGTGATTTTGCCTTACGTTTAGCGGCTGGACGTGGTGAATATCTAATTCACGGGACAAATGCGAATTTTGGTATTGGTATGCGTGTCAGTTCGGGATGTATTCGCTTAAGGCCCGACGATATTGAAAATTTGTTCCGCATTATTCCACGGGGAACGCGAGTTCAGATCATTAATGAGCCTATTAAATACGCTGTGGAGCCAAATGGTAAGCGCTATGTGGAAGTTCACCAGCCACTTTCTAAACAAGAGACAGATGATCCACAGACATTGCCAATCCCGCGTTCTGAAGGATTGATGAAATTCATTGCTGATAGTAAAACAGACGAACTTCTTGTTGATCAAGCGATAATCCGCCGTTCAGGAATGCCGGTAGAGGTGAATATAGGGCAGGTTGCAAATAGTCAAAAAGATCCGGAAATTTCAAGGCCGATTGAAAATGGTGGAATAACTATTTCTGAAATTAAACCCGCTAAAACCCCTCGATTACGCCAGCCAGGGCCTATTTATCAACCTGAAACCTGAGTCTTTAATGATATGGGGAGAAGGGGGAGTCATTTTTGTTTAATAAATGGGAACTGGAAAAGAGAAATGGCGTACATTGTAGTACGCCATTTTTGTTATTTGCTACAAGCTTATTTCTTGTATGAACGAACTTGGTTATTAAGGCGTTGATTCGCTCGAGCTGCTTCGTCTTTGGCTGATTGTACATCAGAACGAATAGAACTAAGGTCATTGCTCAGCTGGTCAACTTTAGAACCGAGAGTTTGAACCTGCGAAGCAAGTTGCTCGACTTTAGTCGCGCTTGAACAACCTGCTAACAGAGTAGAAGCCAGTATTACTGCACCAAGTACAACTTTAGTACGATTCATTACAATACCCTCTAGATTAAGTTAATCTCCAAGTAGCCATCTAAGTATTACACAAACTATTTTAGAAAGAGAATAAATTTTTTCTACACAGAAAAATTCTACCGTTCTTTATCTCAAAATAAGCCAATAATTTTTGGACATCGACAATAAAATGGTCGTCGAATAGATGATTTAACCAGAAACGTCTTAATTGTTGCGTGATGTGCATACCATTTTTACAGTTTTGACATAATCAATGAGAGCACAAATTGTCTATTTAGTTATTTTAATGGTGGAGAAGTAATTAAACCAAATATCAATAAAGTAATGCAACTTATTGTTATATGGTGGATGTTGGTCTTAAATATAAATGAGTAAAAACAGTAAAGTATTTCTGTATTGAACGTCACTATAGAAGGCTATCGAATAAATTATGGTTTATTTCAACTTTGGAAAGATGTTCAATGCAACTGTATATAGATTGTAAAGTTCACCAAGATAATGGTATGCCATGGAAATATAAAAAGCCCAATTTAGTTTAATACCAATATGGGCTTTAATTATGATTAGCTGTGCTGCCTAACCTCAGGCAGCACGATGTTCATGATTAAAAAGTACAGTCTTAAAGCACATGAACAGAAGAAGTGTTTGTTGTGCCACTTGGTACCAATGCGCCAGATACCATGACAACGATATCGCCTTTATTTGCCATACCACTCGCCAAAGCAGCTTCTTTACCAATGCGGTAGAAATCATCAGTAGAAGCGATTTCTTTTACAATCTGCGTGGAAACACCCTTGACCAATAGTAATTGGCGCGCAGTGATTTCATTGGTGGTCAAAGCAAGAATCTGTGCATTAGGAAAATATTTGCGAATAGATCTTGCAGATTTACCACCATAGGTTGCTACAACGATTAACGGTGCTGCCAGTTTTTCTGCAATTTCAACAGCACCACGGCTGACTGCCTCAGTAACGCGCAGTTTCTGAATCTTGGCATTTTCAATACGGCTGTTCATGACACGATCTGTACGTTCACAGATAGTTGCCATGATGGAAACCGCCTCAACAGGATATTTTCCTTTAGCGCTTTCACCGGAAAGCATAACTGCATCAGTGCCATCTAAAATAGCATTGGCAACATCGCCTGCTTCAGCACGGGTAGGGCGTGGGTTTTTGATCATGGAATCCAGCATTTGAGTTGCGGTGATAACAACTTTACGAGCTGCATTACATTTTTCGATCATCATCTTCTGAGCGAAGATAACTTCTTCAACTGGGATTTCGACACCTAAATCACCGCGAGCAACCATGATACCGTCTGAGGCTTCGAGAATTTCGTCGAAGTTATTCAAGCCTTCCTGGTTTTCAATCTTAGAAATAATTTGGATATGTTCGCCAGCGTGGGCTTTCAGGTGCTCACGAATTTCCAGAACATCGGAGCGCTTACGAATGAAAGATGCAGCGATGAAATCTACACCTTGCTCACAACCGAATACCAGATCTTGTTTATCTTTTTCTGCCAATGCAGGCAGGTTAATGGAAACATTCGGCAGGTTAACGCCTTTATTTTCGCCCAAATCACCATTGTTCAATACTTCACAGATAACTTCAGTTTCAGTGACATTTTTGACTGTCATGGCGATCAAACCATCATCAACCAATATGGTATTGCCTGATGTCAAATCTGCTGGCAGCCCCGCATAAGTCACTGCAACGCGATCTTGATTGCCGATGAGGGATTTATCTGTCGTAAAGGTAAAAATCTGGCCTGCGGTAAGAGAGACATCTTTGCCTCCTTCCAGCTTCATGGTACGTATTTCAGGGCCTTTGGTATCCAGTAGGATTGCTGCTTTTTTGCCAGTTTTCGCTGTGACCGCGCGAATATTTTTAATGCGTTGACCATGCTCTGCGTAATCACCGTGAGAAAAATTCAAACGCATTACATTCATGCCTGCATTGAGCAGTTCGGTCAATTTCTCTTCGGATTCTGTTTTTGGCCCGATAGTACAAACAATTTTGGTTTTTTTCATGACAATCTATCTACTGGTTTTAATGGATTAAAAGAGTGAATCGCCAACCATTGACATTTATGCCAACATCATCTGGCGTTGTAAGTTGCGCAACATAATGGAAAACGGATAGCAGAAAGCGTCAAATGGTTTTTTAGCATGAAGTCAAGCATGTGCAGACATGCGGACTTGGTTCGATTAATCATCTGTAATTTTTTCTGAATTCGGTAAATTAATTAGCTGAAACCATTCAACTCATGACAGGAGCGTATTATAGAGACTAATTTCTGTGAAATGAATCAAAAAAACGGTTCTTGAAAAGATTTATATACAGAAAAGCAGAAATATTCTGGTTCATGTTAAAAAAATCAGTGAGTTGTTGCGCAAACAGGGTGTAGTTGAATTTTGGGTGTGCAGAATAGGTTGGGGAACAATTGGTCCATTTTATGGAATAAAGAGTGACAACAATCGAATAGGATAAAAATTAGAATTATTTTTGGGAATAGTGAGATAAGATTTGGTGCGTCCGAGTGGACTCGAACCACCGACCCCCACCATGTCAAGGTGGTGCTCTAACCAACTGAGCTACGGACGCACATAAAACTGTTTTCTATGTCAACCTGATATTTGGTGCGTCCGAGTGGACTCGAACCACCGACCCCCACCATGTCAAGGTGGTGCTCTAACCAACTGAGCTACGGACGCAATCTAAATTACCGTGACTGACAACGGGGACGAATATTAACGGGCACTGAGCTTTCTGGCAAGGGAAAAAATGCAAATTCTTGTCCAATTGCTCGTATTTACATCTCTTAGCATGAATTTACAGCTTTTCCCTTGGGTTAATAACTTAATGTGCTGAATTAACGAGAGGATCGTAGCAAAACAGAGTGGACAGATTGTTTTTGTGTCCACAGAATTCGGTAACCCATCATAAACGCCGCTGCCGTCAAGCCGATAATGAAACCGATCCAGAAACCTTTTGGCCCCATCGGTTCAGTAACATAATCAGTTAACGCCAGAACATATCCGCTAGGTAATCCTAACAGCCAATAAGCAATGAAAGTGATAAAGAAGATCGAACGTGTATCTTTATATCCACGCAATACGCCTGAGCCAATGACCTGAACGGCATCAGAAAGTTGATAAATGGCCGCAAACAGCATCAAGTGGGAGGCAAGGATGACAACTTCAGGATTATCGTTATACATAAATGCAATTCGTTCGCGGAACAGTACCGTGAAAGTTGCCGTCATAACAGCCAGGATTAAACCAACAATAAGACTGGTATAAGCGGATATTTTCGCACCTTCAGTTGATTTCTGACCAAGGTTATGACCAACCCGAATAGTTGCAGCGATCCCCAATGACAGCGGGAACATAAACATCATGGAGCTGAAATTGAGCGATATCTGGTGTCCGGCAACCGCGACGACGCCAAGCGGAGAAACCAACAATGAAACAACTGCAAAAAGTGTTACCTCAAAGAACATGGCCAGTGCGATAGGCAAGCCGAGCAGTGCAATTCGTTTTTGGGTATGCCATTCAGGGCCTGAAAAATTGTTAAATGTTTGAATATCTTTTTGAGCAGGGGAATGCTTTATATATGCAAGCAACAGAAGGAACATAACCCAGTAGACCGTTGCTGTTGCAACACCACAACCTACACCGCCCAATTCTGGTGCGCCAAATTTGCCGTAAATGAAAATATAATTGATGGGGATATTAACCAGTAACCCGGCAATACCAATTATCATTGCAGGTTTGGTTTTCGACAACCCTTCACATTGGCCGCGTAATACCTGATAAAACAAGTAACCAGGCGCACCCCACATAATGGCATGGATAAAATCTGTGGCTTTTTGCGCCAATACAGGATCGACGTTATGTTGTGCTTCTATAATAAAGCGGCTGTTATACAATACCGCGATAATTAAGACAGAAAGGAAAGCTGCAAGCCAGAATCCTTGTTGGATCTGAGAAGCAATATTTTTTCTGTGACCAGAGCCATTCATGTGTGCCACGATTGGTGTTAAGGCAAGCAATAGACCTTGGCCAAACAGGATAGTTGGCAGCCAAATTGATGTTCCAACGGCAACTGCTGACATTTCAACAGCCCCAGCTTTACCTGCCATGACTGTATCGACAAAACCCATTGCAGTTTGTGAAAATTGGGCAATGATTACGGGAATTCCCAGAGCGAGCAAACTACGCGCTTCATTTAAATACTTCTGCACGTACTACACCTTTTTTGATTAAAAATTAAGAAGGAAAACAAAGAATATGTCTGCGAGCAAACGATGTTAGTGGAAAATGTATCGCTTATAAGCTTTCCTATTGTATAGGACTCATTTTATTAAGCCAATCATTGCACGATGTTTGTACTTAATAAATTAAACTATATTTGGTGGATTCAACTAAAACTACACTCAACCAAACTAGTGTTTAAAAGTGATGAGTGGGTTAAACTAGCTTTTGCAATGTAAAATGATTAAAGAGGTTCCCATGTTTACAGGTATCGTTCAGGGAAAAGCGCCGATAGTTGCCATTGATGAAAAAATGCACTTTCGGACCCATGTTGTTAAATTTCCGGCTGAATTATTACCCGGAATTGAAACGGGAGCTTCTGTTTCCCATAACGGCTGTTGTTTAACTGTAACCAAGATCGATGGCGATTTAATTAGCTTTGATTTAATGAAAGAAACCCTGCGTTTAACTAACCTTGGTGAACTTAACGTCGGTGATTTAGTTAATTTGGAGAGGGCAGCTAAATTTGGCGATGAAATTGGCGGGCATTTGATGTCTGGTCATATTATTACGACAGCAGAAATTGCCAAGATCTTCACTTCAGAAAATAATCATGAAATTTGGTTTCGGATCCACGATAAGCAATTGATGAAATATATCCTGCATAAAGGTTTTATCGGCATCGATGGAATTAGTCTGACAATAGGAGACGTTGTGAATAACCGTTTCTGTGTCCACTTGATCCCAGAAACTTTGGAGCGCACGACACTAGGTAAAAAACGCCTTGGTCAAAAGATCAACATTGAGATTGATCCACAAACTCAAGCGATTGTAGATACCGTTGAACGAGTGATGGCACAGAAAGAACAGGAAAGATTGTTGTCACAAACTGAAGAACAATAAATATTATCAAGTTGTGGTAAACGTTTTTGTGGCGAAGCCCTGAATTAAACATGAAAGCTACAGAAATGTAATTTCTGTAGCTTCTCAAACCCGAGCGATGAAGTAAATTCCTATCTGGGTACTCTCAAACCTTTTTCAATACCTTGCGGGCTAAATACGATTTGCCAGAGTTGAATATCCCTCGCACGGAATGCACCTGCACAGGCATTCAAGTAATAGCAGAACATCCGTTTGAAACGCGGACTGTAGTTATGTTCTATTTCGTGCCAGCTTGCAGTAAAGCGCTTATACCATTCCATAAGTGTCAGGTCATAATCTGCGCCAAAATTGTGCCAATCTTCCATGACAAACTTTCCATTAGTTGCTTTGGCTATTTTTGAAATCGATGGTAAGCAACCGTTGGGGAAGATATATTTGGCGATCCATGCATCGGTGCCAGATTTATTAATATTAGAACCAATAGTATGGAGAAGAAACAGACCATCAGGTTTCAGGTTCTGTTTCACTATCTGGAAATAATTGTCATAATTTTTGGGGCCAACGTGCTCAAACATGCCAACGGAAACAATGCGATCAAACTGAAGGTTAAGGTTTCGGTAATCTTCAAGGATAATTTTTACATCTAGATCCTTGCAATGCTCCTGAGCATATTTTTGTTGTTCAGCTGAAATTGTTACTCCAGTGACAGATACCCCATAATTTTCTGCAGCATAGGCGGCCAAACCACCCCATCCACAACCGATATCTAATAAAGTCATGCCTGGAGCTAGTTGTAGTTTCTCACAAATAAGACGGAGTTTATTGGATTGAGCTTCTTCCAGGGTATTGGCATCTTTCCAGTAACCACAGGAGTATTGCATATAAGGATCAAGAATTCGGGTAAACAAGTCATTACCTAAATTATAGTGTTCCTTACCGACAATCCAGGCTCGTTTTGGCGATTGTAAATTAAATATACGAGAGATGATTATCTGCAAAATATCTTTAGTATTTTTTGGGATACGACGTTCCAAACCAGCCCGTAATATTTTATGAAAGAAAATATCAAGGCGATCACATTCCCACCAGCCATCCATATAACTTTCACCCAGTCCCAAAGAGCCTTCTTTCAATACTCGCTTATAAAAATCAGGATTTTTAATGCGTATATCGAAGGGGCGTTTGCCATTGATATCAATATCAGCTTCTTGAAGCAATTCATGGGCGATTCTATGCCAGGAATCCGTTATTGTTTTTTTATCTTCAACGAAAGATGAACTCATATACTCTCCAACATTTGTGTGATGGAATTTTGAGGTACCGTTTTGTAGCTGATCTTTATTATGTTAAAGCCATAAAGGCTATTAGAAATAATATAGATATTAAATTAAAATATTGCCTATCTACCCTGAAATTAAGAAGAGCGTCAATGCCCTGTAAAACCTCAAATTCCGAGTTTTTAGAATAATGAATAGGTATGAGTATATGAGTGAAATGGTATTTAAACAATCATCTAAAGGTCACATAATGCTGTAACCTTTAGATAATAATGTTCTTAATTATTATTTTTTTGAGAAATTGTTTAATTTATGTTTAGTGGTTTTTTTCCGCATTTTTCTTTTGTAGCCAATAACCTATTGCCATTGGAACAACAGTAAGAGCCATAACTGTTGTTGTAGACAAGAGAGGATATTTCATAAATATAGAAACAAATGAACTCGCAACAAAGCAAAGACCCAATTGAAGGGCATTTTGCAATGCAGCAGCTTTTCCGCTGTTCTTAGGATAGACCGAGAGAGCTTTTGCCACGGCAATAGGGTAGGAGGCTCCATTCATTGCGGCCATAAAACAAAAAGGAGCAAGAATAGCCATAAATGAAGGTTCACTTAATACGGAAATCAAATAAATAATGATCATGCTTACAGCATAACCCATCAATAGAAACGGGAGTACTGTCTCACTTTTCACTTTTTCCAGCAAGATACGGCAACCATAACCGCCAATCATAAATGCCAGCGTTTGAGGAATATAACTAAGACCAATATTGGTAGGATCATAACCCATATTATTCAAAATTATGGGTGAGCCAGTCAGCCAGGCAAAAAAACCAGCACTGCAAGAAGCATAAATCAATACGTTTCCACTAAAAACAGGGGATTTCAGTAACGTAAGGAAAGAAACAGTCTTCTTATCCGTGGTTACTTCAATGTTATTAAGCTTATTGGTCAGGCAAAGTGTTGGTATTAATAGTAAGAAAGTTACTATCATTAAAACAAAGAAAATGATTCTCCAACCATCATGGGTCAATAACCATGCGCCTAATAAAGGAGCGAGGGCGGGAGAAAGAGCAACCAACGGCATGATCATAGCAAAAACGCGTTTGGCGTGCTCTGTATCATATCTATCGACGACCAGTGCCTGCCAGGAAACCGCAGCAGAACAGACGCCAACTGCTTGAATAAATCTCAATACCAGCAATTGTGTGGCATCCGTTACCCAGAGCATACCTAAACAGCTAATGGAAAACAGAGATAGTCCGATAATAAGAACAGGTTTTCTGCCCAAACGATCAGATAATTGTCCCCATAAAAGCTGTGCAAAGGCAAAGCCGGCAAGAAAAATGCTAAGACTCGCACTAATGGCGTTTTCTGATGTGCCTAATTCTGCTTTCATTGCATCAAAAGCAGGTAGATACATATCGATAGCCAAATAGCCGAGCATACTCAGGCCGGCGAGATAAAACATGAATGAAATTGAGTTTTTATTTGTTGTCATAATATTAATAAGTGATGTTAATAAATAGTGTTAATAACTTGACGTGGTAGTTGATAAGGAGATACCCAGCTTATTTTATATGGCATGATTTTTACTTGTGAAACGGTAATATTTGCACCATGTTGTGAAAAAATTTGAAAGGAATATATATGTGGTCTGAATACTCTCTGGAAGTTGTTGATGCTGTTGCCAGAACAGGAAGTTTTAGCGCTGCCGCATCAGAGCTTCATCGTGTACCTTCCGCTGTCAGCTATACGATAAAACAACTTGAAGAATGGCTGGCAGTACCTTTATTTGAACGTCGTCATCGTGATGTGGATTTAACTGAGGCGGGAGTTATTTTTGTCAAGGAGGCTAGATCTGTTATCAAAAAAATGAATCACACCCGGCGCCAGTGCCAGCAAGTGGCTAATGGATGGCGGGGACAATTCAGTATTGCGGTTGATCAAGTTGTAAAGCCGGAGCGAACACTTCAGTTGATTTTGGATTTTTACCGCCATTTTCCAGATATTGAATTGTTTATCTATCCTGAAGTTTTTAATGGTGTATGGGATGCTCTTGTAGATGAGAGGGTGGATGTTGCCATTGGGGCGACACGTGCCTCTCCTGTCGGTGAGCGATATAGCTTTAGGGATATGGGATTCATGCCCTGGTTGTGTGTCGCCAGCCCTGAACATGAACTGGCTGCAATATCGGGAAAACTGAACGATGATCAAATTCGGCTTTATTCCAGTTTGTGTCTTGAAGACACTTCGCGCAGTTTACCTAAACGCGATACATGGGCTCTAGATAACCAACGACGATTGGTTGTTCCTGATTGGGATGCCGGATTGAGTTGCCTGATGGATGGGCTGTGTGTCGGAATGGTGCCCAAGCATCGTGCGCTGCCGTTGATCCGCAAAGGAAAGCTGATTGTACTGGAACTTGAACAACCACTGCCTGACAGCCCATGTTGCTTAACATGGTCAGAAGAGTGTCATTCACCAGCATTAAGTTGGTTACTTAGTTATCTTGGAGATAGTGAAACACTTAATGCTGAGTGGTTGCAGGAAAATTAACGACTAACGGCGATAATCGATAAAAGGTCCATCCGCCACGGAGCGGCGCTCAACGAGACGCGGATGGACTTCGATAGTTTGTGCATCTTCACGTTTATTAACGATTCTATCCAATAGCATTGAAAAAGCCATTTGCCCCAAACGTTCTTTGGGCTGGTGGATGGTTGTTAATGCTGGTGTAAAATAACGGGCATTACGAATATTGTCATAACCGATGATAGAAATGTCTTGCGGAACGCGTAATCCTAATTCATCGGCTGCGCAAATTGCGCCCATTGCCATAACATCACCACCACAAAAAACAGCAGTTGGGCGATGCTTTTGATTCAGGATCTTACACATGGCCTGATAACCGGATTCAGGCTCAAAATCGCCTTGTACAATCCACTCGTCCCGAATAATAATATTGGCTTCTTTCAGCGCCTTGAGAAAACCTTGGTGACGTCCGCCTCCGGTGTTTCTTGCCAATGGCCCCGGAATGGAGGCAATATCACGATGGCCGCGTTCAATAAGGTAACGACCCGCCAAATAACCGCCATGAAAGGCATTATCAATAATTGCATCAGTAAAATCCCCTCTGGATTCTCCCCAATCCATAACCACCATGGGAATATTGCGATAATCTTCTAACATACCTAAAAGTTGTTCAGGATATTCTGAACACATTACCAGCAAACCATCTACGCGTTTTTGCGCCAACATTGCGAGATAAGCTTTCTGCTTATCAAGATTGTTATGAGAATTACATAAAATCAGCGTGTAGCCTTTGCTATAGCAGCTATTTTCAACAGATTCTATGATTTCAGCGAAATAAGGGGCTTCACTTGATGTTGCCAATAATCCGATGGATTTGGTGTGGTTAACTTTCAAGCTGCGAGCAACGGCGCTGGGAGAATAATTCAGCTCCTTAATCGCAGCCCAAACTGCAGCCTTTGTATCTTCGGCGACGAAGCGGGTTTTATTGATAACATGGGATACGGTTGTAGTCGAAACACCAGAGCGTTTAGCCACATCTTTAATCGTTGCCATGATAGAAAGGACTCCTGACCTTATGGTCTAAATTTATCTACCCTTCATTCTTCAAGCTGCCACATGATTGATTGCTCTAACTTGTGTCACTTTGCAACCTGAAATCTATTGGATATAGATATTTGTTAAGCGTTTGCCAATATATTTATATATAGAGTGATGGTTGGCAATAATTTAGCGATAAACCTTGAATTTTGTCTGATCTAGCTCAAAAGTGAAAGTAATAATCGATGTTATAAAGAGTATGGTTCAAGGATTATAGTCTAGTTTTTTTAGATAATACGATAAATAACCATCTAAAGCTTATGGTATTGAGATATCTTAATTTTCACATTGAGGATAGTCTATGGATACAGATCTGAAGTTGGGATTATTGGCTGCCAGCAGTGCATTAATCATGATTGTTTTTCTGGGAAGCCTTTGCCTTATCTGATCGAGTTCGAGAAAAAGAATTGAGGTATAACATCACTTGTTCTAAGGGTAGGTGCACCTGTTCATAATGTGGTGAGTAGGTGCACTTACCCTTGTTATGTCAAACGGGGACGAGAATTAATCTTATTAAGCCAGATTTTCTTCAACAAATTTCCAGTTGACTAAAGCCCAGAAGTGCTCCAGATATTGAGGACGCGCATTGCGGTAATCGATGTAATATGCGTGTTCCCAGACATCAACTGTCAGTACTGGCTTATCTTCGCCTGTCAGTGGGGTTGCTGCGTTAGAAGTATTAACGATAGCGAGGCTACCGTCGGTTTTCTTGACCAGCCATGTCCAGCCAGAACCAAAGTTTTTCAGGGCAGAGTCAGTAAACTGCTGTTTGAACTCAGCAAAAGAACCGAAAGCACTGTTGATAGCATCTGCTACTTTTCCGGTTGGTTCGCCACCACCATTTGGTGACAGGCTATGCCAGTAGAAAGTATGGTTCCAGACTTGAGCTGCGTTATTGAAAATGCCGCCTTCAGATGTTTTGATGATTTCTTCCAGGGATTTTCCGGCAAACTCGGTCTCTTTAATCAGATTATTCAGATTCACAACATAAGCGTTGTGATGTTTGCCGTAATGATATTCCAGAGTTTCTGCAGAAATGTGTGGTTCCAGGGCATCTTTGGCATAAGGTAATGCTGGTAATTCAAAAGACATTGCATGCTCCTTTTTTAATATCGGGTTTTTGGCTCTGTAAACCATGACTTAGATACTGAATCATGGGCAGAGCAAATCTAAGCTTATTATCATGTTGCTGTTTTGATAATTATCTTAACAACTTTTTTGCTAAATAACAGAGGAAAAGATGTTACTTAGCTGCGAACTGGCGTAGAACTGAGCTATAACATGAACTTAATGCGGCTAATTGGAATAAAAATACCTGAAGAATACTTGCTGTAAATCATGGCAAAATTTTGGCATGGAAAGTTCGCGGTAGAAAAATCAGAGTAGAAAGTGGTATTCTGAATCAAACTTTTCTGATGCTGATGAATAGCACTTGCAGTTTAAGGAAGCAAAAATGACGACTATGAATACAAACACTAACACCGTTACTAATACAACAACTGAAGAAACCATTGAAAAAATCAAACGCCAAATTAGTGAGAATCCAATCCTGCTGTACATGAAAGGTTCTCCTAAATTGCCGAGCTGTGGATTCTCTGCACAGGCAATTCAGGCGTTATCTGCCTGCGGTGAGCGCTTTGCTTATGTGGATATTCTGCAAAACCCAGATATTCGTGCTGAATTGCCTAAATATGCGCATTGGCCAACGTTTCCTCAGTTGTGGATTGATGGTGAACTGGTTGGCGGTTGTGACATTCTTGTTGAGATGTACCAGCGCGGTGAATTACAGGCTTTAATCAAAGAAACTGCTGACAAATACCGTGAACAAGAATAAATAAAATGAATAATTCATCGGAATGATGAATTATTTCTGTAGCCCCATACCATAATAGGTATGGGGCTTAATGTATTAGAGTTAATGTACCAGAATTAATATATTAGGACTCATTATCAGCAGTATCTGCGGAAGGTAATGGCCAGCCACCAAGCCGTTTCCAGCGGTTAACGAGTTCACAGAAAAGCAGGGCAGTTCGATCGGTATCATAGAGAGCGCTGTGTGCTTGATTACTGTCAAACGGTATTTCCGCAGTAATGCAAGCTTTGGCAAGGATCGTCTGACCAAGAACCAACCCACTGAGGGCCGCGGTATCAAATGTCGCGAATGGATGGAATGGATTGCGCTTTAACCCGGAACGCTCTGCGGCTGCCATAACAAAATTATGATCAAAATTGGCGTTATGGGCGACCATAATTGCACGGTTACAATTAGTGTCTTTCATACCCTTGCGGATCATTTTGAAAATAGCATGCAATGCAGTGTATTCGCTGACTGCTCCTCTCAAGGGATTTGTGGGGTCAATGCCTGTGAATGCCAGAGCAGCAGGATCAAGGTTAGCACCTTCAAAAGGGTCAATATGGAAATGCAGTGCATCAGCGGGCATCAGCCAGCCTTCCTCATCCATTTTTAAAGTGATTGCAGCAATTTCAAGTAAAGCGTCTGTACGCGCATTAAAGCCACCGGTTTCGACATCAATGACGATAGGATAGTAGCCGCGAAAGCGCCCGCTTAGCATGTTTTGATCGTTTTTATTAGGCATCTGATTTTTAGTTCTTAACTTCAGGATTCTGTTTTTAAATCTGGAATAGGACGTATTATGACAAAATTTGCTATGTCTTGCAGAAGTAATATTTATCCAATGGAAAGGATATACTTAATAGATTTCAAGATGCGGAGTGATTATAAAAGAAGGGATCCCTGAGAGTATAGTGAACTATGTGGCAGGAGCGAGTGCAGCCAACAAGGCTGCAACTCAAAATTTATCGTGCTAATTAGTTTCCTAATGCACTACTCGCGCTTGTATTTTCAATAAGCTCGATCTTATAGCCATCGGGATCTTCAACAAAAGCAATAACAGTTGTTCCGCCTTTGACAGGCCCTGCTTCGCGGATTACATTCCCGCCAGCGAGCTTAATACGCTCACAGGTTGCCGCAACGTCATCAACACCTAACGCAATGTGTCCAAATGCAGTTCCCATTTCGTAGTTTTCAACTCCCCAATTATAGGTTAGCTCAATAACTGCGCCTTGGCTCTCGTCGGTATAACCAACAAATGCAAGGGAATATTTGTACTCTGGATTTTCACTAGTGCGAAGTAAACGCATGCCCATTATTTGAGTATAGAAATTAATCGAGCGCTGCATGTCGCCAACACGGATCATAGTATGGAGTAAACGCATGATTACCTCTTGATATTTATAGTTTTATTTCGAAACATAGCTTTATCGAAAAACTTTGCTCACTCATTGGATATGTCTGGTTAACTATAACTAGATTTTAATGCATTATAAATCAAATAATTGCTTGTTTAAGGGGTGCTATTGGGGGGCCATATTGGCAGCACCCAGCGGCTATTAATAATATCTTATTTAGTTCGTTTTTTCCTTTCTTTTAATACATTGCATTCTTTCCTGTTCTTTTGCAGCCAGCTCTCTTTGTCTATCAATATATACTGCCAGATTATTCATGCCGGCGGATTTCTGACCAGACTGCAAATATGCTGTCACATCACTACAATCTAAGGCGGATTCAGAATAATAAAACCCCCTTATGAGTAGGTGACGTTAAGGGGGCAGCCATTTAGTTATATGATGAGAAATATATCTGGCTTTATGGATCACCGAATTACATATTTAAAATTCACCTTTTCCCGGCACACTTTTGCATTGCTTTAGCGTGGTAGGTAATATGATTCTCAATGAAACTGGCAATAAAGTAGTAGCTGTGGTCATATCCTGCATGGAAGTTGATGGTCACTGGGTAACTTATTTCATCGCAAACAGTCTGTAGTAATTCAGGACGTAACTGCTCCTCAAGGAAATCATCATTGAGTCCTTGATCAATCAAAATTGGGAGCTGTTTTTTTGCGTTCTTAATCAATTCTACAGAGTCATATTGTTTCCATTCAGACTTGTTTTCACCAAGATAGTTGGAAAATGCTTTTATACCCCATGGAATTTGACTGGGAGCAACAATGGGTGAAAATGCCGATACGCTGCAATAATGGTCAGGGTTTTTCAGGGCAATCACCATTGCGCCGTGGCCTCCCATGGAATGACCGCTGATCGACCGTATATCCGTTACCTCAAAGTTTGCCTCAATCAGTTCAGGCAATTCCGAAACAACATAATCGTACATACGATAATGTGAAGACCAGGGTTGTTTTAAAGCATTGAGATAAAACCCTGCGCCTTTTCCAAGATCATAAGCAGGGGCATCAGCGACATCGTTACCTCGTGGACTGGTATCTGGAGCCACAATAACAATACCATGCTCAGCCGCGTAACGTTGAGCGCCTGCTTTTGTGATGAAATTTTGTTCGGTGCAAGTTAATCCAGAAAGCCAGTACAGTACAGGCAATTTTCTTTCTCTAATCTGGGGAGGCAGGAAAACTGAAAAACGCATCTGGCAACCCAAAACCTTTGATTTGTGTTGATAGACAGCCTGCCATCCACCAAAACAGGCGTGATGTTCGATTCTTTCCATTACCTTTCTCTCTAAGATTAATCGTTGTGGTAATTCTTTGGTTTTGTCAGATACCGTGTTGTCAACTAACACGGTTTTCTGCTTATGGTCACTATTTAAAATCAATAGAAATCAGTAGTGAATAACTGTGCGGATAGATTTACCTTCATGCATCAGGTCGAAAGCCTCATTAATGTCTTCCAGAGGCATCGTGTGGGTTACGAAAGGTGCAAGCTCTATTTCACCTTTCATGGCGTCTTCCACCATTCCTGGCAATTGGCTGCGTCCTTTCACTCCACCGAAAGCAGTACCTTTCCATGTACGTCCCGTAACAAGCTGAAACGGACGAGTAGAGATTTCCTGCCCAGCGCCGGCTACACCAATGATTACGGATTGCCCCCATCCACGGTGCGCACTTTCGAGTGCGGCACGCATTACGTTGACGTTACCAATACATTCGAAAGTATGATCAACACCCCATTTTGTCATATCCAGAATGACTTGTTGAACGGGTTTGTCATAATCATTTGGGTTAATGCATTCAGTGGCACCAAACTGTTTGGCCAATTCGAATTTGGCCGGATTTGTGTCAATGGCAATAATGCGCCCGGCCTTCGCTTGGCGAGCGCCTTGGATGACGGCAAGTCCAATTCCACCAAGTCCGAAAACGGCGACAGAATCTCCGGGTTGCACTTTGGCTGTATTATGTACCGCACCGATTCCGGTAGTAACACCACAACCTAGCAGACAAACATGTTCATGATTTGCTGCTGGATTGATTTTTGCCAGTGAGACTTCAGCTACGACAGTATATTCACTGAATGTGGAACATCCCATGTAATGATAGATAGGTTGCCCATTGTAAGAAAAACGAGTGGTGCCATCCGGCATAAGGCCTTTACCCTGAGTATCACGCACTGAGATACAAAGGTTAGTTTTACCAGACTGGCAGAATTCACATTCACCACACTCCGCTGTATATAATGGAATAACATGGTCGCCCGGTTTTACACTTGTGACACCTTCACCAACTTCGACGACGATACCTGCTCCTTCATGCCCCAGAACAACGGGAAATATCCCTTCAGGATCACTTCCTGAGAGAGTAAACGCGTCAGTATGGCAAACACCTGTATGGCTGATTTGTATCATTACTTCACCCGCTTTCGGGGGAGCAACATCAATTTCGATAATTTCGAGTGGTTTGTTTGGCCCAAAGGCGACGGCAGCACGTGATTTCATATAATCCCTCTTTTTGTTGACGGTATTTTTCTGTTAACGACATTATAGGTAATTGCAATATAGATAATTGCAATTTTCTGAAAGATAAGAAGATATTTATCCTCTTTATCAGGAATGCAACTAAGAGTCTATCCCCGTAGTTTTTTGATACTGCTATTTGTTCATTTTCTTGGATGACGATTGATTTTGTAGTTGTATCACAAAATGAATAACAGGTGATTAGGCAAATTTCACGGGAAATAGAGGATGGGATTTTTCATCAAAACGATCATTAGAATTAAACAAACACATTTTTAGAGAAAATCACCGCCAATGCTTTGGCGGTGACTATATGTTGACTGAGCTTTATAGCAATTCAAATGCCCGTGTAATAACAGCATCGGAATAGGGTTGCTGACCATTTTCCATCTGAATGATAGCCTTAACCAGTTTGCTCATTATATTGACATTTTCTACATCTATCACAACACTGCTGGGCACGCCGACCACTTTACATACATAGGCAATGTAAGCTTCGGTATTATTTTCATTTGGTGGTGCCCAGCGGGAAATAATCTGGCGAATAGTATTCAATCCATACTTGCGCTCGTAATTGCGCAGAATTTTCAGTATCGCCCGGATACCGTATTCAGGTGCCACAAACTGGCAAAATGATTTATCTGTCTGTATCTCGCGTAAACCCTGCCATTTATCACCGTGGCGAATATTACCTGGGTTATGGTTACGAATCCCTCTTGTCATTATTTATCTCCTAAACGTTTGTTGATGGCCCGGTTCGCAAATTCTCGTATTTTTTCCACACCAATAAAGCCAACGGCACCGCCGAGAGCGGGTGAAACACTGCTTGGAATACCAAATAGTTCTAATCCACTGGAAAACCCCCACGACAGCGCTCCGCATAGTAGCGGTTCGACCCAGCGATTTTTCCGCTCCACACCGTCATAAATCAGCCGGCCATAGCAAATCATGATGGCCAAAATAGAGCCTGATATCTGTGGCCATGCATTCTTCAGACCGTTTAGTAAGTCGGCCCATAAATCAGGATGTTCTTTCATTCTTAGTCCTATAATTTAATGATGGAAGTCACAGCCGCAGGCGCTTTTAACCAATTCAATCCAGAAAAATAAGGTGCAATAATCCTCAATCGGGATTGGTTTTTAGTGTCTGCTTAATGACGCCCCGTACTCTTCCATAGTAACGTCAGTAAAGAAAATCCACATTGTTATGCTATTGTGCTCTGCCTCTTACTAAATTAACGCTATGATTGAGTGAGCTGTATGAGTAGGAATTGACTATTACTATAAGAGCCAAATTTAATAAGCATCCTAGGATGCAAGGGAGGGTTATTTCATTGACATGGTGATATTCAATAAAATAATTAAAAGAAAATAAATTTTAAATAGAATCGCTTATCAGGTTGTTTTGTTCATTAACAACTTTACCGCCTTTCAACTCCATATCAGTGCTTGTAATACAAAGTCGTGAGTAACGAATAGAGAATATTATCGAGATTGTTTTTCCTTTGGTTTACTGAAGGGTTAAAAAATGGATGCTTAACGGGTTGATTATACAAAAAATAAATTAAAGCAATAAAAAATAATCAAAAAACTAATTACGATTAAATATTAACACAACAGTTATTAACTGTTTTTCCTGATATTTCAATATTGATAGCTTTGACTTTGTATAGCAAAGCTAATTTCCATGCCATGACCAAAATTGCACAAATCAAAATAGACACTATATTGATCAGTGTGATTTTAAGCATGAAAATTTATATTTAAGTAAATAGTTAACTAAAGTGATTACGTTAATGGAGTTTATATTATGGCTCACTCAGTACCGTTAAAAATGCTTTTTATACAGCATTAACAGAATGAAAACCATCCAATTCCCTGATTGTACCAACCATCCTATGGCAATTGCCAATAACACTAAATTTTCTTGTTGGTTCAAGTAGAGATAGCGTAAGGAAAAATGTCATGAAAGTATTAATAGCAAAAAACGAAGTGGGTACACAATATCATAATCACTATATTGAAAATGCAGTGCAGCGGTTGGCAGATAAATTAATCGAGAGAGATGTTGGTGTTGTTATTTCGGATTCTCTTGAGGATAGCTATACGATAATTGCGGCCAATGAACCGTTCGATTGTTTGATGGTAAGTTGTGCACTGATGGATGACGATTTATATCGAAATATACACCAATTATTGAATAAACTGTCTGAACGTCAGGAAAATGTCCCAGTTTTTTTATTAAGTGATCGAGAAAAAACGGTATTTTTGCTGAATCATGAATTGCTGGAACAATTCGCTGAATTTGCTTGGATTCTAGAAGATTCGGCAGATTTTATCGCTGGCCGGGCTATTGCGGCAATGCATCGTTATCGCCAACAATTGTTGCCTCCCTTAATGTCGGCTTTAATAAAATACAGCAAAATCTATGAATATTCTTGGGCTGCACCCGGGCATCAGGGCGGAGTTGGATTTAATAAAACACCTGTTGGTCGTTTTTATCATGATTATTATGGGGAAAACCTCTTCCGTACTGATATGGGTATTGAACGAGCCTCATTGGGGTCGTTGTTGGATCACTCGGGTGCGTTTGGGGAAAGTGAAAAAAATGCAGCCAGAGTATTTGGTGCAGACCACTCTTACTCGGTGGTAGTCGGAACATCAGGATCTAACCGCACGATTATGCAGGCTTGCATGACCGAGGATGATGTCGTCATCATTGACCGCAATTGCCACAAATCCATTGAACAGGGATTAATCCTGACAGGCGCGAAACCTGTCTATATGCTGCCAAGCCGTAACCGCTATGGCATCATTGGGCCTATCTACCCGCAAGAAATGCAGGCAAAAACACTCCAGAAAAAGCTAAAACAGAACCCGTTGACTCAGGGTATGGCTAAGCTTAAACCCGTTTATAGCGTAGTCACAAACTGTACATATGACGGTGTTTGCTATAACGCCAAACATGTACAGGAATTGCTGGATAAAAGTGTTGATAGGATACATTTTGATGAAGCATGGTATGGCTATGCGCGTTTTAATCCGATTTATCATGATCATTACGCCATGCGAGGGGAACCTAAAAGCCATTCAGGGCCGACGGTATTTGCCACTCATTCATCTCACAAGCTGTTGAATGCATTATCACAAGCCTCTTTTATCCATGTGCGTGATGGGCGTAATCCTGTGGACTTTTCGAGATTTAATCAAGCCTACATGATGCACGCGACAACCTCTCCTTTATATGCTATTTGCGCTTCAAACGATATTGCAGTTTCTATGATGGACGGCAATAGCGGTTATTCCCTGACACAAGAAGTGATTGAAGAAGCCGTTGATTTTCGTCAGGCATTGGCACGTTTGCATCGGGAGTTCAGCAAAGAAGGTAGTTGGTTCTTTAAACCATGGAATCAGGAGAAAGTGATAGATCCTGCAACAGGTAAAAAAATTGCCTTTGAAGACGCTCCCAGAGAATTACTGACAAAAGAGCAAAGTTGCTGGGTGATGCGTCCGGAGGATAGTTGGCACGGGTTTGAAGATTTGCCGAATGACTGGAGTATGCTCGATCCGATTAAAGTCAGCATCTTAGCGCCAGGGATGGGAGATAATGGTAAATTGCAGAAGAAAGGCGTACCTGCGGCCTTAGTAACGGCATGGTTAAGCCAGCACGGCATTGTACCTACCCGTACCACGGATTTTCAAATTATGTTCCTGTTTTCAATGGGGATTACCAAAGGAAAATGGGGAACATTACTCAATACCTTATTATCTTTCAAACACCATTATGATGCGAATACCCCTTTGAGTAAGGTTTTGCCGGATTTGGTGCAACAATATCCAGAGGTATATGGTCATTTAGGATTAAAAGAATTGGGCGACAAGATGTTCGATTATTTGCGGCAGAATAATCCGGGCGAAAAATTGAACCAAGCGTATGCGGGCCTACCTGAAATGGCAATGACGCCTCGAGTCGCTTATCAAGCTATTGTCACCAATAATGTGGAAATGGTGGCACTGGATGATTTACCTCACCGTATCGCAGCGAATTCCATCATCCCTTATCCACCCGGAATTCCAATGTTGCTTTCAGGTGAAAATTTCGGGGCTAAAACCAGTCCGCAAATCGGGTATTTGCATGCACTGCAAAAATGGGATCACGAATTCCCCGGTTTTGAACATGAAACGGAAGGTACGGAAATTATCAACGGTATTTATCACGTTATGTGTATAAAAAAGTGAGTACGGGAAAATAAATTATGGCTACAGTTTCAGAGATGAAAAAAGTCGGATTGATCCCCGTTACGTTGATGGTTGCAGGTAACATTATGGGATCTGGGGTTTTCCTTCTGCCCGCCAGTCTGGCTTCGACAGGAGGTATCGCCATTCTGGGTTGGTTAGTGACTATCATCGGTGCGGTGGGATTATCGATTGTATACGCCAAGATATCTTCACTGGATGATAGCCCCGGTGGTTCTTATGCCTATGCACGACGGGCCTTCGGGCCTTTTTTGGGCTACCAGACCAACGTCTTGTATTGGCTGGCGTGCTGGATCGGAAATATCGCGATGGTCGTGATCGGGGTAGGTTACCTGAGTTACTTTTTCCCAATTCTGAAAGATCCGATAATCCTGACCATCACTTGTACGGCGATATTGTGGATATTTGTCTTTTTGAACATTATCGGGCCGCATGTCATTACCAAAGTACAAGCTGTGGCGACAACGTTGGCATTGATTCCGATTGTAGCGACGGCGGTTTTTGGATGGTTCTGGTTCAGCGGTAGGACTTACATGGAAGCGTGGAACGTAAGTGGGTTAAATACTTTCGGGGCTATTCAAAGTATTTTAAACGTGACGCTGTGGTCTTTTATTGGCGTTGAAAGTGCTTCGGTTGCTGCTGGTGTGGTTAAAAATCCTAAGCGTAACGTACCAATTGCGACCATTGGTGGCGTGCTGATTGCGGCTGTTTGTTATGTTTTGTCCAGTAGCGTGATTATGGGGATGATCCCCAATGCGGCGTTGAAAATTTCATCTTCACCTTTTGGGGATGCTGCCAGATTAGCATTGGGAGATACCGCAGGGGCAGTCGTTGCCTTTTGTGCTGCGGCAGGATGTTTGGGGTCCCTGGGGGGCTGGACATTACTTGCCGGGCAGACAGCCAAGGCGGCTGCGGATGATGGGTTGTTTCCTTCAATCTTTGCCAAAGTGAATAAAGCGGGAACACCCGTTGCTGGTTTGCTGATCCTTGGCGTTTTAATGACGGTGTTCCAGCTCAGTAGCATATCTCCGAATGCCGCGAAGGAATTTGGGTTGGTTTCTTCTGTCTCAGTTATTTTTACCCTGATACCTTATTTATATACCTGTGCAGCCTTGTTACTAATTGGTCATGGGCATCTTGGGCAAGAGAAAATACAATATGTTGTTATTACCTTTATTGCCTTTGTTTATTGCATCTGGGCGGTTATGGGAACAGGAGCAAAAGAAGTGGTGTGGACATTGGTTGTAATGATGATAATAACGGCTATGTATACTTTTAACTATAACACTAAACATCCTGTGCCTTTCCCCTTGGATAAAAAGGAGTAATTCAGACTTTCAGGATTATAACGTGCTGAAATATCAGCACCTTTTTATATTGTAGAACGGCCGCGGTGGAGTTCCCTCATTATTTCGCTCATCAGAATATTCCAGCCGTGTGTTTTGCCCCGCCGTTCCCGCATAGCGGCTGGCAATGAGTCGTTTAACATGTTCTTTTCTCAGTAATTATTTCTGGATGTTTTTATTACTTATAGTTGAGGAATTATGAATTTCGTAGAAAAGATTAGCTATTCATCCAATAAAAATAACTCTCTACTTTGCATCGGTATAGATCCCATAAACGATAAATTACCCGAATGCTATAGAAATTCCGAAGATGGATATTATGAATTTAGTAAAAAAATAATTGATTCTACTCATGATTTAGTGTGTGCATATAAGCCACAGATTGCCTATTTTTCATCAGTTGGCAAAGAAGATGAACTCGAAAAAATCATCAATTATATAAAAACTACTTACCCTGATATCCCTGTTATCCTTGATGCAAAACGTGGTGATATCGGCAGTACTGCAGAGCAATATGCAAAGGAAAGTTTCGAAAGGTATGATGTTGATGCTGTTACAATCAACCCTTATCTTGGTTTCGATTCCTTAAAGCCATTTTTAGATTATAAAGACAAGGGCATTATATTGTTGTGTCGGACATCAAACCCCGGTGCAATAAATATCCAAGATCTACTTGTTGATGGTGAACCATTATATAAGAAGGTTGCGTCCTTGATAGTTAACGAATGGAATTATAATAATAACTGTCTTGCTGTAGTAGGCGCAACTTGGCCTGCTCAGATGAAGGAAATTCGAGAAATAGCAAAAAATATTGTTTTCTTAGTTCCTGGAGTTGGCGCACAAGGCGGGTCAATTAAGGACTTGGTAATCAACGGAAAAAACGAAGATGGAAAAGGATTAATAATAAGTAGTTCTCGCTCTATTATTTATGCTTCACAGAATGAATTCAATTTTTCAGATAAAGCAAGGCAAGCAGCTAAAGGAATTAGGGATAATATCAATCTGTATAGATAAATAGAAAGCTTTTTATCCGCAGGATCAAATAAATTATCAGATCTTTTATTACTAAATAGCTTATATGGACACCGATTGAATAGTAGCGTTGGTTGCCTGTATGCACAGGCTTCTGACCATCCTGAACGCGATGATCCGGAAGGGAAGATGTGGGATGAGTCTTACCATCAGGTGACCCAGTGAAATTAGCGTTCAAGACAGATACTGTCGTCTTCAAGTTGCCGCTTTGTTGGCTGCATCTTGAAATCCATTGGGTATAGGTGTTAGATAACTCACAGTAAGTTGCCTGAATTTCAATATAATAAAGAAATCAGAATAACTTGGTATTTCAGTAGATAGGAGCATGCATATGTATAAAACTATTTTAGTACCAGTAGATATTTCAGAAGAAGGTCTAACCAACAAGGCCGTTGACAGCGCGCTTAAGATCGCTAGAGAAACAGGGGCTAAATTACATTTCCTGCATGTATTACCTATTTCATCAGCTATCATTAATGCTTATGCATTAGGCTATATGGAGATTAAGGACAAAGCGACTATCAAGGCAGAGCAAGATTTGGGAAAGCTCGTCGATTCCCTTGGATTGCCGAATGAACGCATTGCCTATTCGATTGTATTTGGTTCACCAAGAGATGAAATCACTGCTGCGGCGGATGAAATTGGAGCTGATTTGATCGTCATTGGTTCAAGACGACCCAATATCACTACGCACTTATTGGGCTCTAACTCTTCTGGCATCGTCAGGTATGCAAAAGTATCTGTATTAGTAGTGCGGTAATGATTTCCATTGGAAATGGCGGATTAATGATAGTAATAGGTCTTTGTGACGGCTTTATGGTTGATACCCAATAGCAGCGGTTATATCCGATTACAGGGGAGCATATATGTACAACACGATTTTAGTTCCAATTGATATTCCAGAAGATCAATTAACTGACAATGCAATTAAACATGCAGAATATTTGGCAAAAATATCTAATGCAAAGGTGCACCTGTTCCACTCAGTGCCAGATATCTCCAGGTTCTCTGTGAGTTATAGCTATCACTATGATTTACTGAGTGCTTTTGCCAAAAAGGCGATTACGAATTCTGAAGAGGAACTGAAAAAAGTTGTAGAAAGAATCGATCTACCAAAAGATAAAATATCATACTCTGTTGCTTTTGGTTCCCCACGAGACAAAGTGCTGTCTACAGCCCGTGAAATAGGGGCAGACTTGATTATTGTTGGATCACGGCGACCAGATATTTCAACCCATTTACTGGGTTCAAATGCGTCGGGTATTGTGGGGTATGCTGAAATCTCAGTTTTGGTTGTGAGATAATCGATTTCATTCAGCGAAAAATGCCGTAAATCCTCGCCCCGGCACGGGCGGGGATAATAGTACATTCTGATAATGAGACAACTACAGCGAATTTTGGTTAATCAGAAAATGAATTCAGGGTAATATCTAACTGATTTTTACCAGCGATAATAACTTGAATCTGTAAATTATTTTCTGAACTGTTAGTAGTAATGACGGTGACTTCTTCATTCCCTGAATATTTCTTTACAACTTCCTGCAACTCTTGTTCAAGTTGTTTGATTTTAGTGCTAATGGTCATTTATCCTAATGAATTCAACTGAGTATTTTAACTAATAGATTTAATGTTACTCAAATAAGCCGAGTTCAATAGTTTAATTAACGTGATATTTTAGTGCTTAAAATCCCAATAAAATGGGCTGTTTAGCGCATTAAGTCATATTAATATTAATTAATCCAAATAATGGATTAAATCCGTTGCCGTTATCAATAAAATTTCCACGAATTATATTTGTCATTTTATGGTGTTGTCAGGCAGGATAATAGATGGATGTTATGCACAATAAGTAAATAGGTATTATTTTGAACAATAAAATTGGCCTGTGGGCACGTTATCTTTTGATTTTCGGATTAACCATTTCGTTTAATGTATGGAGCGCTCCAACTAGTTTTGAGCAAGCAAAAGTGGAATCAAGAAAGAATGTCTATGATGGGCAAACGAAATCAGGTATAGGGACATTATATTGTGGCTGTGACTGGCAATGGGTCGGCAAGAGTGGTGGTCGTGTTGATTTGGCGTCTTGTAATTACCATGTGAGGTCACAGCAAACAAGAGCAGCTCGCATTGAATGGGAACATATGGTGCCGGCATGGGTATTTGGGCACCAGCGCCAATGTTGGCAGAACGGGGGCCGCAAGAACTGCGTTGATACTGATCCGGTATTTCGCATGATGGAATCAGATATGCATAATTTGGCTCCTTCAATTGGTGAAGTTAATGGCGATCGCAGTAATTTTGCTTATGGAATGGTTGCCAGAAATACACCTAATATGTATGGCGCCTGTAGCAGTAAAGTGGATTTTCAATCACGTTTGTTTGAACCACGAGATAGAGTGAAAGGGATGGTTGCCAGAGTCTACTTTTATATGCATGACCGCTATAACCTGACGATGTCACGCCAACAACAGCAGCTGATGATGGCATGGGATCGCCAATATCCAGTGGGTGCTTGGGAGCGTGATAGAGATAACCGAATTGCCCGGATCATGGGGCACCATAACCCATTTGTAACTGGCAGCAAAAAATGGGAATTGGGGTATAAAAACTCAGGTCAAGGGCTGGTGGCACAATCTGGTACACCAAAACAAAATAGGCTACATACAGGGAATAATCAGGCACTCACTCAAAAAACTGCATCAAAAGCGGAGCAGGGAGCCATAATTAAAGGCAATAAAAACAGCCAGATTTATCATTTTGCACATTGCTCTGGTTATAAGACGGTAGCAGATAAAAATGCAATTTATTTCCATTCAGAAGCAGAAGCCAAAAAAGCGGGATACCGTTTGGCAGGTAATTGTAAAAAATAACGGAGAATGTAAGGCCATTATTTTTCTGTAGTTATTGAATAATCTGTAGTTATTGAATAAATAGTTGCTGAATAAGTTTTCACCAATAAAAAATCAAGAATGTTTCAGTAAAGTTTAACCTTCACCTTGTCATAAATAAAAAACTGTCATTATACTGACATCATAGTCCGTTAGGTTACACCAAAGAAAGCGGAAAGATGCGAGGAATGCTAATGACAGAGACTGAAACTGCATTCTCGGTTAGGAACCGGTGATTGAGATCGATGCCACTAATAAAAATAGTGATGATCTCAGCGCCGGTTTTTTTATGGGCCTTAATGAGCTGAAAAGGGAGCTCCTACCTGTTCGATATATACCCGATACCTTTCAAATTGAAGCGCGAAAGGTGAAGGGCATAACTTAGTTATTCTATCAATGATAGAACACCGAAATAGTGAAACTAACGATAAGGTGTATGACTATGGGTAGACAGAAAGCAGTGATCAAATCACGTCGTGAAGTGAGAAGAATGTTAAAAAAGGACATACGACAATCACGTTATCGGAATCATGATAATGTCACCTCATTGGTGCAAGTTGAAGGCGTTGAGGCTATTGGAATGGCGCGTGAAAACAGGGACACTTCAGAAATTCTGCCACGCAGTGAAGTTCAGTACCGCTATATGCGGGCGATCAATAATAAGCAATTGATTATTGCTAATGGTGAAGCTGGATGCGGAAAAACATACATTAGTGCAGTAATGGCAGCGAATGCCTTAATCAATAAAGAAGTTGATAAAATTATTGTGACACGCCCTGTATTGCAGGCAGAAGAAGATCTTGGTTTTCTCCCCGGAGATGTGGCAGAGAAATTTGCCCCTTATTTCCGACCCGTTTATGACGTGTTATTAAAACGCATGGGGGCTTCATTTTTGCAATATTGCTTGCGTCCTGAAATCGGCAAAGTAGAAATTGCGCCTTTTGCCTATATGCGCGGAAGAACATTTGAAAATGCTTTTGTGATCCTTGATGAGGCACAAAATGTTACAGTCAATCAAATGAAAATGTTTTTAACGAGATTGGGAGAAAACATAACAGTGGTTGTTAATGGTGATGTTAGTCAATGTGACTTGCCGGAAAACATGACATCTGGATTGGTGGATGCATTAGAAAGGTTTTTTGATGATGAATCTGTCAGTGTAATTCATTTTTCCCAACAGGATTGTGTGCGTTCCAGATTGTGCCAGAAAGCATTGTTGGCTTATAGCTGATAGACCTGAGCATACACATCGCTGCAAAGAAACCCATCCCCCAGTTAATCCTGTGGCTGGGGGAATAACTTTGACTGTCTATAGCATAGTTTTTCATTTTGTGGGGGGATTGTGGAAATTATCATTTATTCGATGCGGCGTACGTCGGGATATTTTTCACTGGCTGCTTCATGAAAGATATCATCAAGCCATTGTGGAATTGCATCTTCTTCCAAAAAATCAGGAATGATGACATCATAGATCCGTGAATATTTTCGTTCGGGTAGATTTACATTGAATAAAAGCTATCTTTTTTATTCCTGAAAATGATTTAATTAACTTAATGAATAAATGTATCACCAGTGTGTCAAAGTTTAATTTTATTAGATTGTTATTTATTTTCTTTTATAAAAGAATAGATTGTCTCCGACTAAAAGCCATAGCTTATAGCTAGATCATTAATTTATATTTGTTGGGTGATTTTTTGAGAGGTTAAGTATGAATCCGGATAAAAACAGAGAATTAGAACTACAAAGAATATATTGGAATAAATATAGAGAAGAGGTACGTAAACGCTGGAATAAAAAAGCTGTAGATAGAATGGCGGATAAAGGAACTCGTTGGCATTTTTTTGGTGCTCGGAACTTACATGATTATATGCAAGACAATATAGAGGAGCTACGGCATGAAATCCAAATTAACCCACTTTCAAATGAGGAAAAACAGTTTACTGATGCTTTTATGAAAAAAGATTTTTTCATTGTTCACGCGAGTTCCGCTGATCTGACAAATAATGTTGACAATAATTTGCTTATTTACTCAAGGCTGCGTCTTGGGGGGAAAGACATTGTATTTCCAACGTATCACTCCTCAGTGGAGGATAGGGGAGGGCTGGGTAATGACGATTATATCTTTTTTTCACTTGAAGTAGGTAATTCCTTACAAAAACCTTATAGTCGGTTCGGCACTAATTTCTATCGTGTTGCCTACAAAAAAGAGAACATAGCGCTTCGTCATTCTTCAATGGCATTAATTGATCAAATTGGAAACGAATCACCTAACAGTAGAATGATTAATAATATCAGTTTGGCTGCTCACGCTTATCTTGATGGAAGGCAATTTATAAGACATAGAGTTTCTTTCTCTGGTATTGATAATTGTCTGTTAGGGCTACTTTATTCAATTATTCTTGAGACAAGAAAATTTGGAGAGCGGCTAAAAGAGGATGCGAAACAAATTTTATCTGCACGGACTGATGATGAAATTAATCGGGTTATCAATGGATTATTCCGTCCTGAGGTTAGAGTACCAAGAATGTTCGGAGCTACCAAAGGTGATTATCAAGTAATAATGCATAAAAATACATTATAATTTTTAATAATATTAACCAGATATCTAGTATTTGATAGTTAGTAAATTGAAAATTTCCATATCATGGGAAAAGTGAATTATCAGTTATGTACTTAGAGCCTACTTTAGTAGGCTCTTTGCTATGCTTTAGGAAAAGTTGTATTGTGTTAACATTTTAAAATTATTAATTATGTATATTTTATATTAAGTGTCTATAAATATAAGTCTTGTTCTTTTGTGTTATTATATTTATCTGTTTTCAGCGGGAATTGAATCTCAATTTCTGTGCCACTTTTTCTACGTTTTTTAATTTTCATCTGCCCTGAAATCAAAGATATCCGTTCTTGCATAATTGCCAGGCCAAACTGTTCTTGTTCTGTCAGTGTCAGAGGCATTCCACGACCATTATCGCTAATAACGGTAATAATTTTTTTCCCGACAGGATAAATACGGATGCTGATCCAAGTCGCGGCGGCATGCTTATAGCAATTATTCAGCGCTTCCCGGATAATCTGCACCAGATGCCGGCCATGACCAATGGGAATAATTTGGTGCGTGATCCGGTAATGAAATTCAATGTTAAATCCCAGTCGATGGTTGAATTCTTTGATTAAAGTTTTCAATGATTCAAATAAATCATGATGGTTTCTCTCTGTTCGTAGTGAGACCAGCATTTCTCTAACTTGTTGGCCTGCGATATCCAACTCTTCTTTGATCATTCTTAAGGAGATCAATCCTTGTCGAGAGAACTTATCGGTGCGGAAATGCAAACTATTAATCTGAATCTTCAGGAATAGGAATGATTGCGCTACAGTGTCATGCAGCTCTCTGGAAATGGCTTTCCGGTCATCGCTGATACTTTGTTTAATTTGTTGGCGCACTGCATTTTTGAGCGATATATGCCTTGCCAGTGCGTCAGTAACGGATTGAATCAAATTCTTTTCGTAAGAAGATAAAACCCGATCCTGATGAATGAGGATCTGAATCATACCGTGGAAAGTCTGTTTATCATATAAATCCCATTTCATCATCCGTGGAAGATAAGTATTTAAGGTATTATCCGGGTACTCAAAATGGTATTTTCTTTGTGGGTGATAAAGCGTGATCCTGACTTCATTGAAAGGCACTAACTGGTTAAGTCGGTAAAATACCATATGAAAATTATCAGATAACGCAGTATTAAGATTTAGCTGAGAATGAACAGAGATGAGAAAACGTAAGTATTGTTTTTCCTGTTTCAGGATCGCTATTTTTCTTTGCTTCTTTGTGAAAGATAATTTTGAAAATAATTTCTCTGAAAACAATGCAATACGAAATGAAATGAAATTTGCTCTATGGAGCAAAATAAATAAAATTAATATATTCAAAACGTTAAAAATTGCCCACAGTTTTTCAATCAACGAGAGTGGGGTATTGAATCCCAGAAACAGAAGCACAAACAAATTAATGGCGATAGCCGTACCACACAACCAGCCTGTTGCCGTTACTGGATTGTCAGAGAAGGTTTTCATCAGTTAAACAATCCTCTTGTTGTCCTGATCAAAACCTTAGCTCAATTAATTAAAAAAGGTTAGTTATCACTGGATTTTCATGCCCGCCGTTGTCATTAAGGCGCGAAATAACGTGGATACGGCGTAGAGAGCAAGTACACTGCAAAGCCAAATTGTAACCATCCAACCCAGGCGTTTCCATATTGAGGGACGTTGTAAGTCAGTTTCAGTGATAACCTTGTTCGTGAGTGATTTTTCCTCGGAAGACATAATAACTCCAAAAGGTATAAGTCAAAATGATCGGGATGATAAATAAGGCCCCAACCAGCATAAAACCTAATGATTGAGGCGGCGATGCGGCTTCTTCATAACTGATGAAAGGAGGAATGATGCTGGGCCAAATGCTGATCCCCAACCCACTGAATCCCATGAAAATCAGTAACAATGCGGTAAAAAATGGAGAGTAATGGCTTGAATTCTGCGTGGCTTTCAATAGGTTCCAGCTCGACCACAATATCAGTAACGGTACGGGCATGAAGAAAAACAGATTTGGCAGGCTGAACCAGCGTTCAGCAATCGTTGAATGGGCCAAAGGTGTCCAAATACTGATTATGGTAATGACTGCGAGCATCAGCAATGCCAAGGGACGCAGAATGCGATACATTTGTTGTTGCAGGTGCCCTTCGGTTTTCATCACCAACCAGCCACAGCCTAATAAAGCATAGGCGACGACAAGACCAAGCCCGCAAAATAGAGGGAAAGGTGCCAGCCAGTCAAAATAACCACCGGCATAAACACGATTTTCGACGGGAAAACCTTCAATAACCGCACCAACGACGATACCCTGCATAAAGGTGGCAAGTATAGAACCGATAATGAACGCCTTATCCCAAAGATGCTGGTGTCCCGGGGTAGCCTTGAAGCGAAATTCAAAAGCGACACCACGAAATATCAGGCCTAACAGCATAATGGTCAGCGGGATTGCCAGAGCATCTAAAATCACGGCATAGGCCAATGGGAATGCACCAAATAACCCGGCTCCTCCCAGTACCAACCAAGTTTCATTACCATCCCAGACGGGAGCAACAGAATTCATCATTAAATCCCGATCGGATTGTTCCTTGATTGCCGGATACAAAATACCGATGCCGAGATCAAAACCATCCATCACGATATACATCATGGTGCTGAATATGATGATCAGGAACCAAATCAGCGGGAGATCAATACCCATTTGTTAACTCCTTATTGGGATCTTGATTGAGACCTTTACGGATAAGTTTCATCATATAGATGTAACCGATACCGAAAACGGCAGCATAGACGACAAAGAAAATCAGCAGGCTAATACTCATGTGGATATCACCATGCGCTGATACTGCATCTTTGGTGCGCATCAGGCCATAAACAACCCATGGCTGGCGACCAATTTCCGTAGTAAACCAACCGGCCAGAATGGCGATAAGGCCAGAAGGTGCCATTAAAAGCATAAAACGAAGAAAAAGCCGATTTTCATACAGGCGTTTTTTATGGCGCAGCCATAGCCCCCAGATCCCGGCAAAAATCATTAATATCCCAAGCCCTACCATGACACGGAATGACCAGAACACCATAAAAACGTTCGGGCGATCTTCGGGTGCAAATTCTTTCAGTGCCGGAACCTGTTTATCCAGACTGTGTGTCAGGATCAGGCTGGCAAGGTAAGGAATTTTGATGGCATAACGTGTCTCTTCCGTTTCTTGATCAGGGATGCCAAACAGAATTAATGGCGTGGCTTCACCTGCGTGATTTTCCCAATGGCCTTCCATCGCGGCAACTTTAGCTGGCTGGTGTTTTAATGTATTTAACCCGTGCATATCGCCAATCATGGCTTGCAACGGCGCAATGAACAGAATCATCCACATTGCCATTGACAGCATTTTCCGCATGGCTGATGAATCATTACCTCTTAGCAGATGCCATGCAGCAGAAGAAGCAATGAAAAATGCCGAGGCGAGGAATGCAGCAGTTCCCATATGCAGTAAACGATAAGGGAAAGAAGGATTGAAAATCACCGCTAACCAGTCAACAGGCACAACTTGATTATTAACAATCTCATAACCTTGTGGCGTCTGCATCCAACTATTGGAGGCTAATATCCAGAATGTGGAAATAATCGTGCCAAGTGCCACCATACAAGTTGCGAAAAAGTGCAGCCTTTCTCCGACCCGGTTCCAACCAAACAACATGACGCCTAAAAATCCGGCTTCAAGAAAAAATGCTGTCAGCACCTCATAAACCAGCAAAGGGCCTGTGACAGAACCGGCAAAATCAGAGAAGAAACTCCAGTTGGTGCCGAACTGGTAAGCCATTACCAAGCCAGAAACAACGCCCATACCGAAATTAACTGCAAAAATTTTTGACCAGAAGTGGTATAACGTTTTGTAATCAGTATTGCGTGTTTTAAGCCACAAACCTTCCAATACCGCGAGGAAGCTGGCTAAGCCTATCGTAATAGCGGGGAAGATGATGTGAAAAGAAACTGTAAATGCAAATTGTATCCTTGCAAGTTCAAGGGCATTTAACCCGAACATAGTGACCTCTTGTTGAAATCGATTGGGTATATGGGCAAACGAAGTTAGAAAGTGTGATAAGTAGAACATAGAGATCTTGGGTATAATAGTTACAATTTTTCTTTTATTGACTATAACAGTTTGAGCAAAGACCAAGCATAGGGCATGTGATGAACCATTAGCAGGGATGATTCGTCGATAGGTATAATTAATTTTTTTATTATAAAATCTCAATGGAGATGTATTAATGATGTTGAACAGGGAAATAGAGAGTTTTCGTTCGCCTTAAATTAGTAAATTATTTTTTAGTTTTAATTTTACATCATGTATTGAATGATTTTAGATTTATTTTTTTTATGAAAATATAACTGATTAATTAAATGGTATTAAAGTCGGCATAAGATAGATTATGAAAAAGAATATTATGGTTGTT
>NZ_LFCV01000116.1 GCF_001037465.1 Xenorhabdus khoisanae | reverse complement strand
GCTGCAACCTACCGTCGATGTCAACATGATTTTTGTCTTGCAAACGGGATGCGTTCATATAGTGACCATAGATTTTAACGTCATTCATTCCTGCTACCCCTTCCATTAATTAATAATTGATGGTGGCGATTCAGACAGGGTTAGCAATACCGGGAACGATCGTCCGGCGAGGCCGAAGCCTCCCCCGCCTGAACCGCCATTGAATGGGCGAGCGCAGGCACACTGGTAGAAACTTCCTACCAGTGGATCGTTCTAACAGGGTTGCTAATCCCTGACCATCGGATTTTGCCAATGGCGGAGCTACTTTAACTGATTGGTTTATCTGGTTCAATAAGCGAATCAGTAAAACCGCTTAACTTTTTCGTTATATCCCATTAAACGTGTTAAGGCGCTGTTGCTGTACCTCACTGAGACTAAACGCAAAATCTTCATGCTCCGCCTGCCATGTACCAAAACTCATCAGAAACGCAATAGCAGGATCTATCTTGTTGGCGGATTTCTTTTTGTTCGGTTTGATATTGGCGGTGGCATCGGTTTCCATCACCACGTTACCCAGCGCCCACGCAAGCACCGGATCGCCGTTGTGACGAATGACTTTGCGATTTACGAAGACCTCAGCGGATTTTGCCACCGGACTAAAGCGCATATAGGTTTGCGGGAACGGCTCAACATCCAAGCCTGCGCCCTGTAATTGAGTGCGTAAGTGTGTGGCGTTCCATGTGTCGAAACCGACCAACTTGATATCAAAGTGCTGACTGTCTTTGAGAATGTCATCCCGAATGCGGTCGTAATCAATACAATCGCCCGGTGTCGTGCGTATCCAGCCCATTTGCGCCCATTGACGATAAATTGCCCGGTTCTTGTTAGCCGGGTTCTGTAGCTGGGCTTCGGGCAGGTAATGACGGGTGAGTAATAGCAGCTCATTATCCACCGGGAATGTATAGCAAATACTGGTGATATCGCCTGTTGTAGTGGCATAGTCATTCCGGACACCTTAGAAGCCTGTTAATCTAATCACAGTCAAGAAAGGTGTAAAAGATGAAAAAACCATCAACCATCCGGCATCATTACTCATCGGCGTTCAAACTGGAAGCCGTAGAGCAAGTGGTCAAATATCATCAAAAGGCGATAGATGTGGCGCGTAGTCTGGATATTGACCCCAGCACACTGCGCAAATGGGTTAAGCAGTATCAGGGCGAGCTTCAGGGCGTGACTCCCCGAGGTCAGGCTTTGACGGTTGAGCAACGTCGTATCAAAGAGCTGGAAGCGCAGGTTAAGCGTCTGGAGATGGAGAAAGCCATTTTAAAGCAGGCGGCTGTGTTGATGAGCGAGACCCCCGGCAAGTTTACACGCTAATCACACAGCTGAGTTCTGACTGGCCAGTGAACGTTCTGTGCCAGATATTGAATGTGTCACGAAGTGCTTATTATGACTGGAAAAAACGCCCCATGAGCGTCTCTCGTCTGGTGTTACGGTGGCCGGGTCCGGGAGTTGCATGAAGAAAGCCGTGGTGCCGCGGGGAGCCGGACATTGAGCACCTTACTGAAAGCGGAAGGAAAGTCAGTGGGACGCTATCTGGCCCGCCGTTTGATGCAGGAGTGTGGTCTGGAAAGCTGTCAGCCTGGGGCGCATCGTTACCGCCGCTGTCTGGAAGAAGCGGGCGCTTCACCGAATTACCTGAACCGCCGGTTTAATCCAGAAAAACCGGATCAAATTTGGTGTGGTGACATCAGTTATATCCGGACGAAAGAGGGATGGCGTTACCTGGCCCTGGTTATCGATTTGTGCTCACGCCGAGTCGTCGGGTACGCCTTATCGTCGAGTCCGGATGCGGAGTTAGTATGCAAGGTGTTGCGTCATGCGCTAGAAAGCCGTTGTCCCCAGGGAAGAGTGATGTTTCATTCGGATCAAGGGAGCCAATATAGCAGCCGAAAATTCCGTCAGTTGCTTTGGCGGAGTGGGCTGATACAGAGCATGAGTCGGCGGGGAAATTGCTGGGATAATAGTCCGATGGAAAGAACTTTCCGGAGTTTAAAAAGCGAATGGGTACCATCGGAAGGTTATGAAAACGTTGAGATAGCAATAACCGATATCACGAAATGGGTGGGGTATTACAACTGGAGGCGTCCGCATAGCCATAATAATGGCATGCCGCCTGCCGTTTATGAAAAACAAGAAAAAGAGGCTAAAAAAATGTCCGGGATTTCTTGACCGCTACA
>NZ_LFCV01000115.1 GCF_001037465.1 Xenorhabdus khoisanae | reverse complement strand
AAATAAAATTATATAGTTCATAAACGAAGAGGCATCAATAATTGCAAATAGTAAACATTATGCTTAACTCATAGTCAGAGAAACCACCTCCATACATCAATCCAATCACTGTATTATTCCTTGGTTCACAAGGGATATGCGGTAGCTATAAACACGAGCAAGGAAATTTTATGGGCAGACATTTTATTGCGCATACTTCACTATCTGGAAAATCTTTATATTTCAAATCACTGGTAGGGATAGAAAGATTATCAGAAGCTTACGAGTTTGAAGTTCAGCTATTGAGTAAAAAGAGATTATCAGATCCGATATCTCTACATAATACAATGCTAACAGTAGAAATAAAAAACAAGTCAGTACCGACAAGATATTTAAATGGTTATATAGAAAAGATATCCTATGCTCCATTCTATAAAGATGATGAAGGTCTCTATTTATATACTGCCACAGTACGACCCAGGTTATGGGAATTAAAACAAAGACTTGGCTATAGCATTTGGCAAAATAAAAATGTACCCGATATTATTACAGAAGTATTGAATAAAGCAGGCATTATTTTTGAAAATCAACTCGTAGAAAAATACCGCACATGGGAATATTGCGTTAAACATAATGAAACTGATTTCGATTTTATTCATCGACTGATGGAGCATGAAGGAATTTATTACTATTTCAACCATACTATGGGAAGCCATACTATGGTTTTGATTGATTCCCCCCAGTTACATCAGCCCATGCCGGGATATGAAACAATTAAATATGTCAATGCGGGAAACTTATCAAAAAAATACTCACCAGATTCAGAATATATCTATAACTGGAATGTCAGTAGCATCACTATACCCAATACCTATAGTATTGATGATTACAACTTCCGTAAACCACGGGCTAAATTATATACCGCCACTCAGACCCCAGCCAGTTCCCTCGATGATACAGAGATATTCATTTGGCCCGGACATTATGTCGAACACGATCAAGGACAATTCTATGCACGAGTGCGCCAGCAGGCTGCCGAAGCAAAAAGCGAGCTGATTAATGGAAAAGGAAATGTATTGGGAATAGCGCCGGGACATACTTTCACACTATCGCTGCCTAATGATATTAAAGGTGATGACTACAGTGACTATCTAATCATAGGTGCACACTACTTTCTTTATGAAGCGCCTTACCTATCTAACCAGGCTCAATATTCCCCTGGCAAAGATAACAATATCATTCAATTTGATGCTATCCCGGCTAACACCCATTGGAAACCTTCGGCGGTGACACCGTGGCCAAAAGTAACGGGCCTTGAAACCGCCGTTGTCACCGGCCCCAAGGGTAAAAAAATATGGACTGATAAATACGGCCGGATAAAAGTGAAATTCCGTTGGGACAGAGACGACAAAAATGATGATACCCGCTCTTGCTGGATACGCGTTGCAAGCTATTGGGCTGGCTGGCGCTATGGTAACGTATGTGTTCCGCGCGTGGGTGAAGAAGTTGTTATCAGCTTCGTCAATGGTGATCCTGATAAGCCTTTAGTCATCGGCAGTACTTACAACAATGAAAATATGCCTCCGTGGGAGCTGCCCAAACATGAAACCCGTGTAGGTATTATGTCAAATACGAAAGGAGGTAAACATGACCAGGCAAATTACCTCTATTTAGATGACGAACCAGATAAAGAATTATTTGATCTGCATGCAGAACGTAATATGAATATTTCGGTGGAAAAAGATAAAAAAGTCACTATTGATGGAAATCGCACTACTGAAATAAAAAGACAACAAAAAGATACCGTAAAAGGGGATGCCAGTTTTGCTTATAAAGCAAACCATGAAACGACTATTGAAGGTAAAGATACACTGACTATCAAAAAAGGTCAGCAAGAGACCATCAAGAATGGGAGAAAAACAGAGATCGACGGGGGGGATACATACAAACTTAAAGGGAATTTAAACGCAAAAATTAATGGAAACTGGGTACAGGATATTACAGGGACAACAATGATCACAAGCCCCAGCCTCATTACGATAAAAAGTGATACCCACGTTGCGATTGATTCTCCGACTTCTTTTTTCTCAGCTAAAATTTTTTCTAATTCCATAACAGCATTAAATATAAGTAAGACCGCAATATCCTCTTCTAAAACTGCTCTTTCCATTAGCAAAACTGGAGTAAGTATTTCGAAAACTGGTATTTCTATCACTAGAAAAAAAGCCTCTTTGAATAAAACAGATATAGAGTATTCAAAGACTAAAATAAAAGTGGATGAATCAACACTTGCACTTAATAAATCCTCTTGCAATATCATCAATAGCCTATTGCACATAATATCCTGAAGCATTTCTGGTGCTTTTTCCGAACAACTAAATATCCGTCAGTATTTCAATGAAAATCATTAAGCCCCTACGTTTAAGTGTACTTTATCGGCCTTATCGCTGGCTGCAAAAAAATCACCTTGGCATCTCTATGATGGCATTGGCTGATATGGGTTCTGCCCCACGCCTGCGTCCAGAACTCGAGCTTTGGCAATTGGCAGAAAATGAGCTGAAAACGTGCAATGGGATTATTGACTTAGCTATGCCTAAATCCTGTGCTGAATTTTTGGCGACAGGATATGCCTACACACACCATCAGACAGATAAAACTGCCTGTACTGCACGTATTCAAATCGGGCAGTTGGAAAAAACGTTAGCGGTTTTCGGTGATCGCTATTGGATCGATGACAAGTCGTCAAAACCCCATGCTTTTGAACAGATGCGCCTGGATTGGAGCCGGGCTTTTGGTGGAAAAGGCCACGAAGAAAATCCACACGGTATCGGTTTCAATCCAGAAGGACTGGAAAACGGGATGAAGGTTCACCGTTTACCCAATATCGAAGCGTTGCATAACCGTTTGATGTCACAACAACAATTGACATCACAGAAAGAGCTCCCTGCTCCGGCAAGTTTTTGCCCGTTAGATTTTACATGGCCGCGTCGTTTTACCCGCATCGGAAAACAATACGATAAGGAATGGTTAGAAAACGAATTTCCCGGATTTTCCCATGATATCGACTGGCGATTATTTAATGCCGCTCCCGAAGATCAATGGTGGACAGAAAATAGTGCCCTGCCGGAACAGGCGCAATGGCGTATTTGGAACATGCATCCAGAAAAACCGGTGCAGGAAGGGATTTTGCCATCATGGAACGCACGCTGTTTTATAAAACGGTTACGCCTTGATGAAGAAATTGTTGAAGAAGTCGTCATGCGCAAAACAACAATATGGTTCTTTCCTCATTTAGAGCAAATGATCCTGATTTGGCATGGCAGTGCAGAAATCAATGAAGATGATGCCAAAGATGTTTTACAAATGATATCTGCACTGGAATTAAATGATAATCCCCGTCCAGAGAGTCATTATTTACACGTTCTTGAGCAACGCATGGATAAGGAAAAAGGGGCGTTGTATACTTTCCGGGAAAAAGATCTTATTCCTGAAGAGATTATCGGCCCATGGCTGGATACAGAACAGCCCCAAAATGAGTCCCCTTCTCCATTGCAACAGAATTTTCAGAATCGTGAAAAACGTCTGCGTGAACAGCAAAAAGAGCGGATGGCTGAATATGGTCAGGATATTAATACCCTGTTCAACACTGAAATTGCCCCCATCTCACTTCCCAGACTGGATGAACTACCCGAATTTGTAGAAAAAACTGAACAAGATGCCGCCAAAAAGCAGGCTGAATTTGAATTGAAACAGGCGGAGGTAATTGCTCAGGCTAAACAGCAAGGAATTGATGTCGATGAATCAACGACAAAACCTCAGCATAGAGGGCCGGAAAATCTGCACCGAATGCGGGATACATTACGCCAGCAGCAACACGAAATGCAGCTCAGTGATGATGAGCTGGCTCAAATGGAAAAATCAATACATGCAATGTATTTATCCTCAGTACAAACGCAAGCTCCGGCTCTACGTTTAACGGGTAACCTGTCACAGATCATTCGGAAACGAGTGCAAAAAATCATGCTGGAAGGGGGAGATTTCAGTGGCATGGATTTTACTGGCGCTGATTTGTCATATCTGGATCTTCGGGGAGCCAACTTCACTCAGACCCTGCTGGAAAGTGCTTGTTTAAGTCATTGTCAGCTGGATGAAGCTAATTTCAGCGAAGCCGTTCTTGCCAGAACAGAAATTTGCAACGCTTCATTACGCGGAACCAAATTGGATAAGGCCAGTCTGGCTCTGGCTAAATGTGAGCAGAGTGATTTTTCTTCTGCAAGCTTTAATGAGACACAACTGCAAGAAACCCGATTTGATCACTGTCGCTTTAACCATGTTGTATTTACAGGTCTGCTTCTGCAAAAAATCTTTATTACCCATTGCGACTTCCAATATTCACAATGGAAAGACTGCATGTTTATGGAACTTGAACTACCGGCACTTAAATTCAATCACGCACATCTGAATAAAGTCTCATTTATTCAATGTAAGCTGACACAAGCAGTTTTCGACCATGCGGAACTGGAAAGTTGTTCATGGGTAGAAACTAAAGCAAACGGAAGCCAATTTCGCTCAGCGAATTTATTGACCTGCGCATTTGCCATGGACAGTGAACTGAATCAGGCTGATTTCAGCCATGCGACATTGACGGAATGCAACTTGCGCCAAATGCCTCTGGTTCATGCCAAGTTCTATGCCACAACCTTAAATAACAGTGACCTGAGTGAAGCTAACTGCCAATCGGCTGATATGCAGTATCTCAATGCAATGAAAAGCCTATTTATCAGAACTGATTTCCGGGGTGCCTTATTAAATAATGCCAATCTGATGAGTGCATTAATGCAGAAATGCACTTTCAACAATACAGATTTACGGGAAGCTAATCTATTCCGTGCTGATATGTCCCAGTCAATTATCAGCGATTCTACTTCAATTGAGAATGCTTACATTAAGCACATCAAAACATTGCCCAAGCGGAATAAGGATGTGATATGAGTTTACTCACTGCTGATGAATTAGTGGATAAAATCAAACAGGGTGAAGTTATTGAAAAAATCAATTTACAGAACATATCCCTGACAGGACGTGATTTATCCGGGGGAATTTTCAGAGAAGTCGATTTTTCCGATGCCGATTTTTCTCATGCTGTAATCAAAGAATCCGTTTTTACCCAATGCCAGGCAGAAGGCTCGACTTTCAATTCAGCCGTCATTGAACAAAGTATTTTTGAACAGTGCGATTTCGGGCAAACAACTTTCAATAAATGCACATTGATAAACAACACGTTCAATCAATCTGTTTTGAAAAAAACGCAATTTACGACGACAAAACTAAACGACACTCAATTTTTATCCTGTTCACTGCAATATGCTGACTTCAGCCACAGCAATTTTGATCAAGTTATATTTCTTGATTCCCCCGTGAATCAAACAAAATTCAGCCACAGTCATTTATTCAGAGTGACTTTTTTTTGTCAGGATTTACAGACTGTCGATTTTACTGCCAGTGAATTTACTAAAGTTGTTTTTTTTGAATGTGATCTGCGTAAGCAAAATTTCCACAAACAGACATTTAAAGCATGCCAATTCACAAATAGCCAACTTGAAAAAGTCAATTTCAATCACGCAATATTGGCTAACTGCAATTTCAAGGGCTCTGTTTTACAAGATGCTCTTCTATCCAACGTCAATGCAACTCAGGCGTTATTTATGGAGGCAGATTTAACCCGGGCCTGTTGCAAAAACAGCCTGTTTGAACAAGCCATTTTTATCGGTGCATGCCTTGAGTCTGCCGATTTTCGGTACAGCAAGCTCCCATTGGCAATAATGCACAAAGTGCATGCAGTGAATTCACAATTTACGGGTTGTGATATGACTTATACCGATCTTTCCTATGCAAACGTCAACAACAGTGATTTCCGCACAGCTCACTTCATGAGAACACTTTTTCATCGTGCTCAACAGGTTGGGGCATTATTTTCTGACCGTCAGGGCATATTGGAAAATGATCCTGAGCTATTCGCTGCTGAAGAGTGGAGTATGCAACACAATAATATGCCACATAATAAGATTTAATCTGGAGAATCAAAATGACGAAACATTCTCATGCACTGTCCTCATATGACTTTACTTCCCCTCTGACGACCGAGCCATTACAACAGATTACCGGACAGATCGTCTGTATTCTCCGGGACGGCAGCTTTATGGCAGAGAGCAAAAATAACCGTGGCTGGCATTGCCGGCGGGCAGCCAGTTGTCTATTGGCACCGAGTCTGGGAGATATCGTTTTAATTACAAAAATCGCTGATCAGCTCTGGGTGTTAGCCATATTAGAACGTGAGGAGCAACAGCAACTCTCTGAAATCAGCGTTCCCGGCGACCTTACTATCGCGTCCTACGGCAACTTAAATATGCATAGCAATGGGTTAAATATCACGGCCAACAACGGAAACTGCCATATCGATGAAATGCAATACAGTGGGAAATCATTGTCTGCATGGGTTTCAATCACTCGTTTGGTTGGCAACCAGTTTGAATCCCTCTGGCAAACGGTAACACAAATGAGTAACCGGCTATTTCGTCATACAACCCAGACAGAGAAAGTTCATGCCGGTCAATTGGATATACAGGCTGAAAACTATGTCCGGTTACATGCTCAAAACACAATCGTGTCCGCCAAAGCTATCACCAAAATTGATGCTGAACAAATTCATATCGGCTAAGGGGAAGAGATTATGTTTGCCAATACGCAAAGCGGTGGAATGGATATGGCGACTCCCGATGTCTGTTTAACACCCATGTTTTACACCGTGCCAGTGGCTTATCCCAATATGGCACAAGGCGCAACTGCCATCAGTAACGCACTCAACATTCTATTTATGGGCTGTCCGGCACACAATTTAGCAACAACCATTCCCATGACAACCGGAGATAATCCCGGTGTTAGTCTTGGCGTCGCTTCCGGTACTGTAATGGGGCCATCCCGCCATGTCATGGGAGCTAACTCTGTCTTGATCAAAGGCACTCCAGTAACACGACTGTCGAGTTCCAGCATGCAAAATTCAACTAATGCGATGGGTTCCCGTATCGTACCCAGCCAGACAAAAGTTCTTATCAGCGCCGCTTAGTATTTGCAAGTTATATCGAGATATGTCTTGGCGGGCATTATGACCATATCCTTTTCACTAAGAAAAAAAATCACAATAATAAATAGGATTAGCCTAATCGAATGGCTATTTAAAGGCATATTCCCGTTAATGTTGCTTATAACCTTAGCAGGTTGTTCATCACAAGAAAAAAAAACAAAATTACCTCCTTATAAAATAATCTTTACGAATACATCTAACGTCAATAATTCATCTCCATTAAAGATACATCTTATTTTGTTGAAATCGAACGAAGAATTTATGTCTGCTGATTTCTTTGCCTTACAAGATAAAGCGCAGGATACATTAGGCGATAAAATGGTGAATGAAGATCAATTTTTTATACGCCCTTCCCAACCTAAACATTGCTTATTGGAAAAAAATCTATCGGAGGCCAATTACATTGGAATTATTGCTGAATATAAACAATTGAACGGTAAGAAATGGCGTATTTCATTTCCCGTTCCCATACCTGAAAAACCCTCTTTTTATGAGTTCTGGCGTTCTTCTCCTGACGAACTACATGTGTGCGTTAAGGTCACTAACAATGGCTTAAGTCTCATCAAAGAATGCAACTTAAGTTGTGCAGCAGGAACTGAAGAAAATAATGAATAGATCAGAAAAAGTTATTTGGACAGAAGGTATGTTTTTACGCCCCCACCATTTTCAGCAGGCTGAAAACCATTTTGAAGCCTATGTCCGCGACTGGGGGATGGCACAGTCACCTTACTATTGGGGATTTTTGACCATTGAATTAGATCAGGAACTACTTAATCAAGGTAAAGTAAAACTTTCTTCAGCCAGCGGTATTTTTCCTGATGGAACCCCATTTAGTTTCGATGCGTCTCATGCTCCCACTCCTTTACAACTTTCTGAAAGTGATACAAATATCAATGTGGTATTGGCGTTGCCAACTTTTAGGCGAGGAAAAGAAGAGGTTATTTTCAGTGAACAAAAGGAGTCTATGGCACGTTTTGTCAGCATTGAAGTTGAAGTGAATGACGTTAATGCCATGGCAGTCGGCAATGCCACAATACAGTTCGGAAAAATGCGTTTACGTTTAATGTTGGAATCTGATTTGACCCCAGAATGGACTGCATTAAGCATCGTACATGTTGTGAATAAAACAAGTGACAATAAACTTCACCTTGATTCACTCTTCATTCCTTCCCTGCTCAACTGTCGTGCAAACCCACAAGTTATGGGGTTTATCAACAATATACAGGGTTTATTGGAACAGCGCCGTCAACAAATCAGCCAGCGTTTATTACAGTTAGGACGCTATAATGATTCTGAAATTATGGATTTTCTCTTGCTGTCACTTTTGAATCGCTATAGCGGTCAAGTGAGCCATATTCTGAACCTGTCATTGCTGCATCCAGAACGTTTATTCAGTGAATGGCTGCAATTTGCTACTGAATTAGCGACATATTCCCAGAATCGTCTGCCTGAAGAGATTTTACCTCTCTATAACCATGACAATTTGACGCAATGTTTCAATCAACTGATGTTCCAACTGCGTCAGGGATTATCAATCATTCTGGAAGAACATGCGATTCAACTACCATTAACGGAATATTCTCATGGCTTGAACATAGCTACGTTACCGGATTCCAATATGATACATATGTTCAGCTTTATTCTGGCCATCCATGCTGACGTTGCCAATGATATATTGATGAGCAACTTCCCGGCACAGATGAAAATTTCCCCCGTTGATCGCATACGTGAATTGGTGCAACTGCAATTACCCGGTATTCCGCTGCGCGCCATGCCATCTGTACCCAGACAAATTCCCTGGCATTCAGGTTATGTCTATTTCGAATTGGAAAAAGAAGGAGAACTATGGAAGCAGATGGAGAAATCCAGTGGCTTTGCGCTACATCTGGCAGGTGAATTCCCCAGTCTGAATATAGAGTTTTGGGCTGTCCGTAATCCGGAAAAATCGAGGTAACGGAGCCGATAATGCAAGAAAACCAGAAAATAGAACATAATATATTTTCTAGTGATGCCAATTATAACCCATTGGTTTCTGCCTCAAATCCACTGCTGAATACCATCCCGCAGATTCGGCATTCCATTGTTCACTCCAATCCTACAGATTTACGGCAGCAATTGATCAATGAAATACGCCGTTTTGAAGTGGAATGCCAACATGCCAAGCTGCCCTATGAAGTGATCATTGGCGCACGCTACTGTTTATGCACTGCATTGGACGAAGCGGCTGCACTTACACCCTGGGGACTTCGCAGTGTTTGGTCAGGGAGTGGTTTACTCGTTACTTTTCACAACGAAACATGGGGAGGAGAGAAATTCTTCCAATTGTTGGCAAAATTATCACAAAATCCCAAAGAAAATATATTTCTATTGGAACTCATTAATTTCTGCCTCCAACTGGGATTTGAAGGGCGCTACCGTGTCATGGATAACGGCCGTACCCAGTTGGAAACAGTGAAACAACGCCTGTTTCAGTTAATACGTTCAATTCGGGGCAGCTACCCCGCTGAACTGTCATCAAACGTACAAGCCATCACCGTACCGAGTAAATCCTGGCGATTTTCTGTACCAATATGGGTATCCGCAGCCTTACTCAGTTTTTTGGTGTGTCTCCTGTATATCAGCCTGAATTGGCGGTTAGGAGACATACTTAACCCTGTTTTGGCAAAAATATACCAAATTGATTTACCAAATGTGACGGTCAGTCATCAAGTCACTCCACCTGCACTTACACCTACACCTACACCTCCTGTTCTGAACCTGGAAGAAATGTTGAAAGGCGATATTGCAGCAGGGTTATTAAATGTCATAGACACGCCTGACAGAAGCGTGATCACGTTGAAAGGAGATGGTCTGTTCACAAGCAATTCGGTTCAGATCAAAAATCGTTATTTGGATGTCATCAAGGATATTGCAGAAGCAATGAATAATTTCAAAGGCGAAATTTTAGTCGCAGGATATACCGATAGTATTCCCATTAATACCCATTATTCCCGTTTCTCATCTAACTATGCTTTATCGCTGGCCAGAGCCAAATCGGTACAAAGAGAACTACAACGTTATTTAATTCATCCTGAAAGAGTCAAAGTTGAAGGAAAAGGCGCCAGTGACCCTGTCGCTCCAAATAATACTCCCAGCAATCGAGCCAAAAACAGACGCGTCCAGATTACACTGTTAGCACCTCCTGTCAGCCAAACGATGTAAGGAGAAGAAGAACATGCTAAATGTACTCCTTTCTGTCATCACCAGCCGATTGACATGGAGTTTTATCGGAATAACGATTGTTTCCTGCATTCTTTGGTTTCTTGGTCCGATTATTTCTGTCGGTGATGCAGTTCCTTTTAAGTCAATTGCGATACGAATAATTATCATTATTTCTTTTTACCTGATCTGGCTCTTAAATCAGTTAGTCCCCCGGCTGTACCAATTATGGCTTAATAAAAAATTAGCTAACCAATTGAATATCAGTAAGGATGAGGAAGAAGAAAAGAAAAAAAATGTACAATATATTACATTGGCAGAACGTTTTTCTGATGCTGCCCGATTATTGAAAAAAGCCTATTTTTCCGGCTTACTTAATAACAAGAAACCTCATTGGATAAATTTTTTCAGTCGTCAATATATCTATCAATTACCTTGGTATCTCGTTATCGGAGCGCCTAATTCAGGTAAAACAACAGCGTTAGCAAACTCTGGCCTACATTTTCCATTGGCAGGCTATCTTAGAAAATCGGCTTCGTACATGAGAAGTACGGACAACTGTAACTGGTGGTTTACCAATAACGCCGTGCTGCTCGATACCAGCGGGCGCTACACTATGCAGAATAGCCAACATGAGCAAAGCGCTAAAGAATGGAAAAATTTTATCCGGCTGTTGAATAGGTATCGTGCACGTCAACCTCTCAATGGGATCATTATTGCTATCAGTGTGGAAGATTTACTTAATCCATCAACTGAAGCACGGGATCAACAAGCCTATATGCTGCGCAGACGTCTATCAGAGCTACATGAACAACTTAAAATACAATTTCCCATTTATATCATTATTACCAAAACCGATTTGTTAAAAGGGTTTACCGCTTATTTCAACCATTTTGACAAAACATCGCGCGAACAAATTTGGGGATTCAACTTTCCGTGGGATAAAAAAATTGACTGGAACCTGAATACAATATTTGAACAACAATATAGCCAATTACAACACCGTTTGGATGCTGAACTTCCCCATATTCTCTTAAATGGACACAATGCACGGCAATCTGCTGAAAGTTACCTGTTTCCACAAGAATTTTCTGCCTTACGTCCACTGATTGCACATTATTTTGAAATCATATTCGCCAGATCAGGATTTGAAATACCCAGCTACCCACGAGGGCTGTATTTCACCAGTGGAACACAAGAAGGGATACCCCTAGATAATGTTATGGGGAAATTTAACCATAGGTTCCAATTGGCTACAAATAACGATAGTGATGCAATGTCATGGGGGAATAATAAAGAGACTGGGTATCTGAACCCTGCCCGCCAAACCTATTTTTTAAAGAATTTGCTGGAAAATATCTTTCAGGAAGCAGGAATAGCAGGCTATAACCGTTGGTGGATATACCGCAAACGCCTGCTGGATGGGTTGGGATATATTATCTTGGCTGTGATACTGACGCTGGTTACCGATTCATTTTTAACCAGCTATAACAACAACAAAAATTATCTGATGGAAGTACAGGCAAAAATTCCGGTCATTGTTCAACAAGGCGCTAACTTACAGAAGAACGATGATATTTATGCCCTGCTACCCATTTTAAACAGCCTTGCTCATTTAGATAAAAGCCGCGATTTTTCCTTAGAAAATCCCCCGCTCTCTTACCGTATGGGGCTGTATTCCGGTGAACAAATCAGTAGTGCAAGTCAATCTCTGTACCGAAAAGCATTACAAACATTGCTGCTACCGCAAATAGCAGCACTCATCACAAACCAACTGTATAGTGATAATGGTGATGATATAGAGAAAACTTACAATACGCTAAAAGCGTATCAAATGTTATATCAGCCTAAACATTACGACGGAAAATTTCTGCATGATTGGGTAATGGAATATTTGAAAACTGACTTAAAAACAAATACCACTCAAGATCAGTATCAACAAATTGATCGGCATATCGGTCAATTACTGGATAACCAAGTCGTCACATCACCGTTTATGCGCAATGATAATTTGGTCGAGCAAAAACAACTATTCATCAGCAGCACTCCACCAGCACAACGCGCTTACAATTATTTGAAATATAAGTTGTTGGATGATTCCAGTTTAATTCCAGTGAATTTGGTCACACTTGCAGGCCCCCAGGCTGAGTTAGTTTTCTCACGCACCAGCGGGACCCCCATCGCTGATGGTATACCGGGCATGTTCACTCCGGCCGGTTATCAGAAAGGCATTGACAAAGATCTCAATACTTTTCTGACCACGCTGTATTCGCAAGATAATTGGGTGCTTGATACTTATGCGCGAAAACAGACGACTAAAGAAATAAAATCATCCGTTGAACAGTTCTATATCAACGACTACATATATCACTGGGATAAGTTTCTTTCTGATATTCGCTTAAATAATATCGATGATTTAGATCAACGAATCAATACAGCACGTTTGCTGTCTTCTTTTGATTCACCTATACGCCGCCTTCTGATTAATGCCAGTAAAAATATCACTCTGAATCAAAAAAAAAACATGGCTATCAATAGTGCCAAGAAACTTGGTACCAATAAACTTGGCAACATCGCAAAAAGTAAATCGGGCAAATTAACAAATTTAGTTCCCGAACAAATATTGTCAAATAATGCTCAACCCACACCAGAACAACACTTGGAAGAACATTTTGCAGATATTATTTCATTAGCAAAAAATACGAACGCAAATAATCAAAACATACCTTTTGATACAACGTTGCAAGATGTTGGTAAGCTATATCAATATTTAACTGCCCTGCAAAATGCAATCAATACTGATATGCCTCTCCCTCCCAATACTATTATCATGCAACTACAAACAGCATCTAAAGATTTACCAATACCATTCAGCAACATGATTTCCTCATTGGCGGTTGGGGCCAGCAGCGACACCCAATCCAGTGATATAAAAAATGTCGGCAAGCATCTCAAGGCAGAAATCAGCGGTTTTTGTAATCAGGCCATTGCTAATCGTTATCCATTGATGCCTAAAGCACGCAACGATATCAAACCTAATGATATGGCGCGGATGTTCGCTCCCGAAACAGGTTTAATGGACAGTTTTTTTCAGAAAAATTTAGTGGGTAAAGTAGATATGACTTTACCAAAATGGCAGTTTATGCCGGGAATGAATGGCAAGCCCCTAACCGATGGAGGGGATTTGCTCGAGCCTTTCCAGCAAGCTCAAATTATCCGCAATGCTTTATTTACCAACGGCCCATCACCATCATTCAGTGTTATGGTTCGTCCAATCAGCATGAGTAACGATATATTAAGCATGATACTGGATGTAGATGGGCAGAAATTGCAATATAGCCACGGCCCACAACTTTCACAGCTCATCAGTTGGCCCGGCCCTGCCAAAAATAATCTGGTTCGCATCCAGTTGAATTTAAGTGATGGCACAACCACGAATTTATCGACTTCTGGGTTCTGGGCTTTGAACCGGCTATTGGATCACGCGGAGCGCATCTCGCGAAATTCAACAACTGATAATACGAGCTTACGGACAGTGTTTAATATTGATGGTCATTCTGTTTCACTGGAGTTTACCCCAAACAGCGTGTTAAGCCCGTTTAAACTCCCTACTTTTGTCTGCCCAAACCCCCAGGTTTTTAAAGCAGCATGATCAATCGCCTCACTTCAAACTGAATATAAGCTGAAGATACCATGAACATTGATACCTTACTTGCCCCAATCAGTGCGGAGTCTCCCTGTGGGGAATACCTCGAATATGATGATGGATTTCTGGCATTAGAACAAATCTTGTTCGAAAAACCGGAGCAGCAATTTGGTGATGTGCTGATTCCGGCCGAACCGCCTAACTGGATAGAAGTCGAAAAACACGCTATTCAACTGCTTTCCCGCTCCAAAGACCTACGCATCATCATTGCTCTTATTCAGTCATGGCTGAACATTCGGGGGTTGTCTGGTTATGCCGATGGGCTGGGTTTACTCCGTCAGACTCTGGAGCGTTATTGGGAAGAAGTATGGCCAAAGCTGGAATTCGATGGGGAGTATGATCTTTTACTTCGATTAAACACACTGGCAGCCATTGAAGATGGTTCACCTTGTACGATAAAAGCTCAGCGTTCCATTATCCTGAAAAGTGTTTCGCAGGAATTATCATTGCAGGAAGTTTGTTCACTCCTTAATGGCACAGTAACAGAAATCAAAGGTTATACCGGCGGGCGTACCAGATTAATAGATGAACTGAGGCAACAGCCCAATAGCCCTGAAATTATGGCAATAATAGCCATTCGTGAGCATCTTATCGCCCTGATTGATATTATTCGCCATCATTTATCCAATAATCACATACCAGAACTGCCACAATTCTTAAAACAGTTAGATACAATTATTGAATTTTGCCCCACTCATAATTCAGGAATGGATATTCCAGAGAATTCTGCCAATACAGAATTACCCGAATCGGCTCCGTCGATAAAACAGAAAATATCTATAGAACAGATAACCTTACCATCAACAACCGTTGCCAGCCCGGAAAAGATGCCATCATTCTCTTGGCATGAAACTGAGGCCAGTAACCGCGATGAAGCACGCATTTTATTGGAAAAAGCTAAAGCTTATTTTCTAAAGTACGAGCCAAGCCACCCGGCTCCAATGATGATTGATCGCATTCAGCGGCTAATTGACCGCGATTTTATGAAGATTATTCACGATCTTTCACCAGAAAGCGTAAGTCAACTCGAAATCGTTTTTGGGCGCCTAGGCAACTCTGATGTGGATTAATTACTGCTTATTTTAAGCCACAAATTTATTTGCTCGCGTACCTCTATATATCCAATGGGTTTCGACTTACTCATTTATCTATCTAGCCAATAATGGAGAATTTGCCATGAAGTCCAGTGGACAAAAGTTTATAGCCCGAAATCGTGCTCCCCGAGTACAGATTGAATACGATGTTGAACTTTACGGCTCGGAAAAAGTGGTTCAATTACCCTTTGTCATGGGAGTTCTGGCTGATTTAGCAGGAAAACCTTTAGAAGCCTTACCTGACGTCAATGATCGCAAATTTCTGGAAATTGACGTTGACAACTTTGATGAGCGCATGAACTCAATAAAACCCCGTGTAGCCTTTCAGGTTGATAATACCCTGACAGGTGATGGCAAATTGAACATTGAGTTATCGTTTGAAAATATGACGGATTTTCAGCCAGATGCCATAGCTAAAAAAGTAGAGCCCTTGGCTAAATTGCTGGAAGCCCGTACTCAATTGGCAAATCTGCTGTCTTATATGGACGGTAAAAACGGTGCAGAGAAACTGATTTCCGAAATATTGCAAAATCCCGCTCTACTGAAATCGTTGGCAGAAACGCCAAATCCTGAAGATACCGCTTCGGGAGATGACACTGAAGATATTAAGGAGTAATTGATGAGCGCAACTGAACAAGACACTCTGGTGCAGCAGGGGCAAGCATCGAAAGAATATTCCCCTGATGAGTTAAACACCTTGCTGAATAAGGAATTTCGTCCGCAAAGTGATCATACCCGCAATGCTGTTGAAAATGCGGTGAAAACGCTGGCACAGCAAGCATTGGAAAATACGGTGACTGTCTCTGGTGATACTTATCGTACCATTCAGTCATTGATTGCTGAAATCGATTCCAAAATATCACAGCAGATGAATCATATCTTGCACCATGAGGAATTCCAGACGCTGGAAGGCGCATGGCGTGGTTTGCATCATCTGATCAATAACACAGAAACCGATGAGACGTTGAAAATCCGTGTGATGTGCCTTTCCAAAAAGGAGTTGAGCAACACACTGAAACGTTTCAAAGGGGTTAGTTGGGATCAAAGCCCGATTTTCAAAAAAATCTATGAAGCGGAATACGGCCAGTTTGGTGGTGAACCATTCGGTTGTCTGGTGGGCGATTACTATTTCGACCACACTGCACCGGATGTTGAGCTTTTGCGCCAAATGGCACAAGTTAGCGCAGCAGCACACTGCCCGTTCATTTCAGGCGCATCGCCAAGTGTGATGCAAATGGAATCCTGGCAAGAATTAGCCAATCCCAGAGATCTGACAAAGATTTTCCAAAATACTGAATATGCGCCCTGGCGCAGTTTACGCGAATCGGAAGACGTACGTTATATCGGATTAGCACTGCCACGTTTTCTTTCCCGTTTACCCTACGGTGCTCTTACAAATCCCGTTGATAATTTCAATTTTGAGGAAAACACGGAAGGCCCGACTCATAACAACTACACTTGGTCAAATGCAGCTTATGCCATGGCGGTGAATATTAACCGCTCATTTAAACTGTATGGCTGGTGTACCTCTATTCGCGGTGTAGAGTCCGGCGGTATTGTGGAAAATCTCCCTTGCTACACGTTTCCCTCTGATGATGGCGGTGTAGATATGAAGTGCCCCACCGAGATTGCCATTAGCGATCGCCGTGAGGCAGAATTAGCAAAGAATGGTTTCATTCCATTATTGCATCGCAAAAACACCGACATGGCAGCCTTTATTGGTGCTCAATCACTGCAAAAACCATCCGAATATTACGATCCTGATGCCACTGCCAATGCTAACCTTTCAGCACGTCTGCCCTACTTATTCGCCTGCTGTCGTTTTGCTCACTACCTGAAATGTATCGTTCGCGACAAAATAGGGAGTTTCCAAGAACGCGCTGATATGGAACGCTGGCTTAATGACTGGATCACAAATTATGTGGATGGTGATCCTGTTAACTCATCACAAGGAACCAAAGCGAGAAAGCCGCTGGCAGCAGCAGAGGTTCTGGTAGAAGAAGTAGAGAGTAACCCAGGATATTATCAGGCTAAATTTTTCCTACGTCCTCATTATCAACTAGAAGGTTTGACCGTTTCCCTACGTCTGGTTTCAAAACTTCCTTCATTAAAAGGAGCATAACGCAACATTAGACATCATTCTTTCTAAACAATAGCCCATCCCTAATTTTCAGATAGCAACACACACCTATCTCTCTATAACCCCAATATTCATTTATTGGATTCAACTAAACTTTATTAATTAACTAAGGTGACAAATTATGTCTACTGCATCAGGCATTGATGCCTACATTCAATTTAAAGGTGTTTCAGGCGAAGCAGGCGATAAAGATTTCAAGGACTGGACAGCCGTTAAGTCATTCTCACTTCAACTGGCTAACCGCGTTAACCACGAAAATCAAGGTACTGGACTGGGTGCCGGTATTGTAGATGTTTCTGGCTTAACCCTGGAGCTTCTGTTTGATAAATCAGCCGTTACCCTGCGTCAATATATCGTCAAAGGAACACACATTAAAGAGACTACACTTAAAGTACGTCGCCAAGGTGGAGAACAACGAGATTGGTATAAGTTAGTTCTGTCAAATGCCTTAATCGCAGATTCCATCCTGACATACGGAGCGAACGGCTTCACTTCTTCACTAGTTGTAGCCTTTCAAAAACATAAAGAAAGTTACTTTTCTCAAGAATTTGCTTCAGGTGCCAAAGGTGCTGAAGTTAGTTACGATTGGGATTCTTACACTAACCAAGTCGGCTGATACACATATAAACCACATCAATAACTCCCCTCAGGGTACCTTGAGGGGAGTTACTCCATCAACAATAGGTATCCGTGATTATGCGATTCACCATTGTTAAAAACACGAGTACAAGTCAGCCTCCACAACAGAGTCATGATTTTCTTCCTCCTGGTGGCACTATCGGCCGCAGCGCAGATAATAACTGGTGTTTACCCGATGAAGATCTGGCTATTGCCCGGTTGCAAGCCATTGTATCCATTTCTGCTGATGGGGAATGTCGGATTAACAATCAAGGTACTGCATCTGATGTTTTACTGAATATGATACCTTTGGCACCTGATCGTCAGGTTGAAATCCGTGATGGTGATGTGCTGAATATCGGCAAATATCAAATTCAGGTCATTGATGTAAAGAGGAGTTCACCATCTCAGGCCGCTAACCTGACAAACAGTGATAAACAACAACCGAATGCGAATAAATCAAAAATTCCCAACGAAGTTTGGGACGATCTTGAACAAATTCTTACGACATCCAATCCCTTATCTCCTTCAGATCCGCATCAGGCAACACCGAACACACAGAGATTGAACGATAATCATCCTCTGGTAGGAGAACAGCAGCATAAGGAGCGGAATCCGATTGATCCCTTAGCGCAAATGGAGGCGACAACCAATCTTGAAACGCTACAGTTACGGGCGACAGATCCCATTGCTATGTTCGATTCAGATACGACTTTTCAGCGGGAAAATATCCTAAATGATCATAGCCCTACAACGTTATTGCAACGCAATGAACGAGATGGCAATCAAGATGAAGATAAAAAGGAAGTGGACCCACTGACATTGTTTGATGACAAACAAATCAACCCCATACAGCATGCCAAAAATAATGATGATCCCCTGAACATGTTGTTGGATAACGCAGCCCCACTCAACTCTTTGGGTGGCACAACTATTTCCGAACCTCAATTTATTTCTGAACCTCAATTTACTCCCGAACCAGAAAAACCCAAACAAGAAACAACTCAAGCACAGATAAAGAATCCCATAGAGGAAATTCTCCATCATCATCAGGATAATGTCCATCATCAAAACAACGAAGCCATATTGGAAGGAAAATTGCTGACAGCCTTGCTGGATGGCATGGGGCTGAAAGATTTCCACAGAGTGCAATTTGATGAACACCAAATGTATCAGTTAGGGCAACTGGTTAGTCAATTATCTCAAGGTATCGTGGTACTTAACGCCTCTCGCAATTTACTTAAACGCAAAGCAGATGCAGACATACCCCAAATGCAATCAGATGCAAATAATCCATTTAAACTTTTACCTTCGGGTCAATCTATTTTGGCACTGATATTTGGCGGTCATATGCCCGGGTTTATGCCGCTTGAGCAGGCAACCCGCGATGTTCTGATCGAATTACAGGCTCATCAATTGGGGATGATTGCGGGATTACGAGCCAATGTGACAGACATATTGCAATTATTCCACCCCGTTCTTCTTGAACAAAAAGCACAGAGTGAAGGGTGTTTACCCCGTTTGTCTCTATCGTCAACCTACAAAGCATCAATGTGGGATTACCTCATCAAATATTATCAAACAACCGCCAGTGAGCTTGAACAGGATTCTGTCCTGTTTGGCGAAGGCTTTCTGCAAGCCTATGAAGCAGAAGTTAATCGGTATAAAGACTTCCAAGACAGAACCCAAAAATAACGTTTATCGCTAACCATTTTCTCATCACGCCCCCATTACCCTGACGATCAATAGGTAACCCATGAATGACAATATCACTTTGCTGCATGGTGGTTATCGCAGCCGAAATAAAGCTGCGCGTATTACTGCCAAAGATAGAATGCAGCCTCTTTTGCTGGATAAACTCACAGATAACGAACCTGATAAAAAACAAGAAGCTACCAACAGTTTTCTTCTGTCACACAGTGCCTTGCGACAAAGTGTCCTGAGAGATTTGCAATGGTTACTCAATAGTATCAATAGTGAATCAGAGCAAGATTTGAGTCCATTTCCAGAGATCCTTCGTTCTGTTTATAACTTTGGTTTACCTCCTCTGGCGGGTAAATACGTGTCAGGAATAGAATGGGAAGATATTCAACATAGAATCATTAGGGCTATTCACATATTCGAACCACGTATCATCCCCGATGAGCTTGAGATAAATTGTATTTCCGATACCCATTCATTGACTTTATACAACACCTTATCCGTCGAAATAAAAGGATTTTTGTGGTGTGTTCCTTGGCCACTCGAATTCCTATTCCGCAGTGATATCGATCTGGAAAATGGTTACTTCACCATACGAGAAGCCGGATAACGTTAAGATAAAGACAACATAAGAGGGGCGTCCATGGACAGTAAACTGCTTGAGTACTATAACCGTGAATTGGTGTATTTACGTGAAATGGGCAAAGAATTTGCCGAACGTTATCCGAAAGTCGCCAATCGTCTGGGAATGCATGGTATCGACATTGTCGATCCCTATGTTGAACGTCTTATGGAAGGTTTTGCTTTTCTGACTTCCCGCATCCAATTAAAAATGGATGCTGAATTTCCGCACTTTTCCGAGCATTTACTGGAGATGCTATATCCTAATTATCTATCCCCGGCTCCTTCAATGGCGATTGTCGAACTCCAGCCTGATACCAGCAAGGGGGATATCAGCCATGGGTTTTTAGTGCCACGTGGAACTATCATGCACTGCCAGACGTTGAAAAAGGACGGCATTACTTTTCACTATGCCACAACTCAAGATGTCACCTTACAACCGTTACATCTGCAACATGTTGAACTTGGCAAAATTCCTGCCAATCTTCCACTGGTGGCACTAAACCTTCACCAATATGGTGCCGTCAGCGCCCTGCGCATTCATCTGAAATGCAAGGAAAAGTTTTTCCTCAATGAATTGGATCTTAACAAACTGGTCTTTTTTCTTTCAGGTCCAGATATTCAATCCCAACAATTGTTGGAACTGATCATGGAACATTCTGTTGGCATGGTATGTAAGACGCTTGGCGATAACTCTCAATATCAGGTTTTACCCGATATTTTTCCACATCATGAGGGATTTGATGATGACCAATCATTACTCCCTAACGATCCGCGTAATTTCAGCGGATACCGGCAACTTCAAGAATATTTTGCTTTTCCGGCACGTTTTCAATTCATTAGTATCAGCGGTATGGGATCTTTACTGAAACAAACCGAAGAAAAGAACGAATTTGAACTGATTCTGCTATTGAATAAAGTCGATGCTGACTTGGAACGCCTGATAGATGCCTCTTACCTGACCCTAAACAGTACGCCTGTCATTAATTTATTTCCCAAAGTCACTGAACGTGTCACAGTGGAAGAAAATTCCAATGAATATCATTTGGTTGTTGATAATACCCGACCTCTGGATTACGAAATTTTTTCGGTACAACGTCTGCGCGGCGTTGATATCACCCATAAAGAAACGCGAGTATTCAGACCCTTCTGGTCTACTTTCAGCGATGATAAAAACAACTATGGCGCTTATTTTTCTTTGCGCCGTGATCCCCGTATTTTATCTGAACAAGCCCGCCAATACGGGACGCGATCCAGTTATGTTGGTACAGAAACATTTGTTTCCATTGTTGATGAACAACACTCACCATGGCCCAATAAGCTAAAATTCCTGACTGCCGATATCATGTGCACCAACCGTGATTTGTCTGCGATACTGCGCCAACAAGATCTCGACAATTTTGCCATGCTAGATTCCATTCCCATCAATAAAATTATGTTTCTAAAAAGGCCAACAGCCCCACGCCCGGCCTTGGCACAAGGTTCAGTCTCCTGGAACTTAATCAGTCAGCTTCAACTTAATTACTCGCACTTCATGGACAAAAATGACGAAAAAGGAACTCAAGCATTACGGCAATTGTTAAGTCTGTATGCCAACCTTGCAGAGCCAGCCATCATTCGCCAGATTAATGGCATTCGCCATTGTTCATTAAAAACTATTTATCGACGGGTTCCTGAACCCGGCCCGATAGTTTTTGCCCGTGGCGTCAGTATTCGGTTGGAAGTGAATGAACAAGAATTTGCAGGAACCAGCCCTTGGTTGTTAGGCAGCGTACTGGAAAAACTCTTCTCTAATCTGGTAACCATGAATTCCTTTACTGAAATGACATTGTATAGCCAGCAGCGGGGCAATATCGGTTTTTGGCCTGCCCAGATGGGTAATAAGAAATTGATATAAAAGACAAAATGAATATGAATCAAGAAAACACCATCTCCATTCATCGTATATGTCGCTTGCCCGATGATTTTTGGAAGCAGCTCACCCAAGCGCCATGGAAATTCGATTTATTCCAAACCCTACGCCGCATAGATGCTCAATCCGGGGAATATTACATGCTCGGGTCTGCCCCATTGCCAAAATACGATCTCTTGCGGTTAGGGCAAAAAGCGTCCATGATTTTCGCGCCATCTACCATATCTGAAGTCAAACAACGGGAAAACTCAAAACTCTATGATATGTTGATTTACAGTTTCGGTTTATTTGGCCCCAATGGGCCATTGCCATTACACATGACCGAATATACCTATGCACGGCAATATAATTATCAGGACACTACCCTGAACGCATTTACCAATCTATTTCATCATAGATTAATCCTGTTATTCTATCGCGCCTGGGCCAATGCCCAACCAACCGTATCACTAGACCGTCAGGATAACCAACGCTTCTGCCATTATCTTTCCTGCCTGATAGGTATGGGATTGTCCGCTCAGGAAAAAACAGAATCGATTAGTGAACATGCCCGTTATTCACTCTCTGGTCACCTATCCCGCCAAGGGCATAACGCAGAAGGACTGGCAAAGATACTATTCGGTTATTTCAATATTCCGCTAAAAATTATACAAAATATCCCTCAATGGCTAGAAATCGGAGTACCCGATCAGGCTCAGTTAAGTGCAGGACGCAATATGCCCCGTTTAGGTATCTCTGCCTTTTTGGGGACGGCCCTATACGATATCCAACATAAATTTCGCATTGAATTGGGGCCGTTAAGAATGGCTGAGTATGGTATGTTCTTGCCGGGCGGGCCAAAATCACAACAATTGCGTGACTGGATTTATCAATATCTGGGGATTGAATACGCGTGGGATGTTCGATTGATACTCCATCAATCTGATGTCAAAGGAATTCATCTATCAGAACCGACAAAATTGGGCCTGAACAGTTGGCTTGGCAAAATTGAACAGCCAGCCCATCGCGGAGATCTACTCTATAACTCAGAGTACTTCATTGCTTCTTAGCGCACTTTCTGTCTCCACATTATTTCCACGCTGTCTCTACACGCATAACTTCTGTTAACAATAAGCTACGGACTATATTCTATGTCAGAAATCAGCCGTTCTGTCCTCTTTGGCAAACTTAACCGTATTTTGTTCACTTCTTTGGAAAATGCCACAGCCTTTTGCAAACTACGCGGCAATCCTTATGTCGAATTAGTACATTGGTTGCATCAACTCATGCAACAACAAAACAGCGACCTAAGGCAACTTATCCGCCATTTTGCACTGGATGAATCCGCACTGACTAAAGATATTGTTACAGCACTGGATCGCTTACCACGCGGAGCCAGTGCCATCTCTGATCTTTCTGAGCATATTGATAATGCGGTAGAACGCGCCTGGGTATACGGCTCACTTAAATTTGGCGTGAATGAGATTCGCAGTGCGCATTTGCTGATAGGCATATTGAAAACCTTTAACTTACGCAACGCATTGAAATCCATTTCCCCTCAGTTTGACCGTATTAATGCGGATATTCTACTCGACAATTTCAGTGAAATTTGCAGCGAGAGTGATGAATCTCAGGCAAGGACATCACCATCAGATGCACAGGCAGAGGCAAAATCAGCATTACAACAATCGGCATTACAACAATCAGCATTACAGCAATATGGACAAGAATTGACTGCCCGTGCACGTAACGGTGAAATGGACCCCGTATCCGGGCGCGATGAAGAAATTCGTCAAATCGTTGATATCCTGATGCGCCGCCGTCAAAATAACCCCCTCTTAACGGGTGAAGCCGGCGTTGGCAAAACCGCTGTCATTGAAGGATTGGCATTGAGGATTGTCGCAGGAGAAGTTCCTCCACCTTTGCGCAATGTCCAGCTTTGGCTGTTGGACATCGGAATGCTACAAGCAGGAGCCAGCGTCAAAGGTGAATTCGAATCTCGTGTACGTAAAGTGATTGATGAAGTGCAATCCAGCCCAATTCCGATCATTCTGTTCATTGATGAAATCCATACCTTAATCGGTGCTGGCGGACAACAAGGAACCGGAGATGCTGCAAATCTGTTGAAACCTGCGTTAGCACGCGGTCAATTACGTACTCTTGGCGCCACTACCTGGTCTGAATATAAAAAATATATCGAAAAAGATCCTGCCCTGACCCGCCGTTTTCAAGTTGTTCAGGTTCATGAGCCTGATGAGACTAAAGCACTGCTCATGCTACGCAGCCTGATCCATCCTCTGGAGCAACATCATCACGTGCTCTTACTGGATGAAGCCGTTGAGGCTGCCGTTCGCCTTTCACATCGCTATATCCCTGCCCGCCAGTTACCAGATAAGGCAGTGGCCCTGCTCGATACCGCTTGCGCCAGAGTTGCCGTCAGCCAACATGCAGAACCACCGCAACTGGAAAATTGTCGTCACCGCATAGATTCATTGCAAATTGAACTGGAAATTGCCGAACGAGAATTCAAAGTCGGCATCGGTGATAAACAACGTTCAGAAACCATTCTTAATGAACTATCGACTTTGGAAGAACAAAGAACTCAGTTGCAAGAGCGCTGGGAACAGGAACTTTTATTGATTAATAAAATTATTCATCTGCGAATGGAATTACATGAAGAACAGCATGACGGGTTTCATGAAGAGTTTGAGACAAAACACGCTGAATTGTCAGAATTACAGCAACAATTGAAAACTCTGCAAGGAGAAGAACCCCTTATCTTTGCTGCCGTAGATGACAATGTTGTTTCTTCAGTTGTTTCAGACTGGACGGGCATTCCTCTCAACCGAATGGTCAAAGACGAAATTGATGCCGTATTACAGTTGGCTGATACACTCAGCCAGCGCGTCATTGGTCAGTATCATGGGCTAGAGTTAATCGCCAAACGTGTACGCACTTCACGCGCCAAACTGGATGATCCCAATAAACCGGTCGGCGTATTCATGTTATGCGGCCCTTCTGGCGTGGGTAAAACTGAAACAGCTCTCGCCCTTGCAGAGACACTGTATGGTGGAGAACAAAACCTCATCACCATCAATATGAGTGAGTTTCAGGAAGCACATACGGTATCTACCTTGAAAGGAGCTCCGCCCGGCTATGTCGGTTATGGTGAAGGCGGTGTGCTGACTGAAGCTGTCCGACGCCGTCCCTACAGTGTGGTATTGTTGGATGAAATAGAAAAAGCGCATCCCGATGTCCATGAAATTTTCTTCCAAGTCTTTGATAAAGGCTGGATGGAAGATGGAGAAGGACGCCATATTGATTTCCGGAATACGATCATTATTCTGACATCCAATGTTGGTGCTGATTTAGTCAGCACATTCTGTACTCAACAGGACACTATCCCGGAGCCAGATGAACTCAGCACTGCATTGCGTAAGCCATTATTGAATGTGTTTCCTGCGGCCCTGCTGGGGCGATTGCTGGTCATTCCTTACTACCCATTAAGTGATGAAGTGATGACCAGTATTGTGCATCTACAATTAGGAAGAATTAAAAAACGTCTGTTGGAAAATCATGGCATTACAGCGACATTTGATGATGCAATGGTTGAGCATATCGTCAGCAGATGTACAGAAATTGAATCGGGTGGGCGCATGGTTGATGCTATCCTGACAAATACTTTGCTGCCGCAAATCAGCCAGCAACTGCTTTTTGCCAGTGCCCACGATGAACACTATCGTCAATTGCAAGTATCCCTTGAGCAAGATGAGTTTCAATTCCAGTTCACTGATTAGACAGACAGTTAATCAAAAAACCACCCACTTGCAGAATATTTTTGCCTTATAAACCAACACCCCATAAGTGATCAGTCAGCGCTGTCAGTATATGATCTTGCCAAGTGCCATCAATCATTAAGTAATTTTTAGCATAACCTTCTTGTTCGAAACCGAGCTTCTTGAGCAGGTTTCCACTGCGATGGTTATGCGGCATATAGTTGGCCATAATCCGATGCATTTTCTGATAGCGCTGCATATAACGAATTGCCGGCAACAATGCTTCATACATTAACCCCTGTCCCTGCCATTTTTCACCTAAAGAATAACCAAGATAACAGGAGTGAAATGCTCCACGCATAATATTGGTGAAATTAGCGACACCCATGATTTCATTTTCATCAGGGCCTAATAATAAGAAATTAAATGTCGCCTCCTTCCGTTGCAATTCCGCAATATAACTCAATCTATTTGCCCACCCCGAAGGTTGATAAAAACTACTATCCCTTGTTGGTTCCCATGGCTTAAGGAAATCTTTATTTTCTGCATAATATTCAGCCAGCCGATAAGCATCCCGTTCATACACCAGACGAACGACCATTCTATCCGTAATAAAGCGAATTTTGGGTGATGCAGAACGATAACCAAACATGCTTTCTCCTGATATTTATCTTGAAAAATTTTTCAATAATTTAGCTCTTATGGAAATGATTATCACCCTCCCACGATAAAAAAATATCATCTTCATCCCCCTACCTTAAAGCTCAAATTAAGTCCAAAATAATAAAAAATCACATTTATCTTTTTATATTTCAATGGTGCAAAATGTCATTAGTTTCACAAGCACGCAGCTTGGGTAAATATTTTCTTTTGTTCGATAATTTATTAGTTGTTTTAGGATTTTTCGTTGTTTTTCCCTTAATTTCCATTCGTTTCGTCGAACAACTGGGTTGGGCCGCCGTTATCGTCGGTCTTGCTCTGGGTCTGCGCCAGCTTGTGCAGCAAGGATTGGGTATTTTTGGCGGAGCTATTGCAGACAGGTTCGGTGCCAAGCCAATGATTGTCACGGGCATGTTATTGCGTGCATTGGGTTTTGCCCTGATGGCAATCGCTTCTGAGCCTTGGATATTGATTTTCTCCTGTGTTTTATCGGGGTTGGGCGGAACATTATTTGATCCTCCAAGAGCGGCATTGATCATTAAATTGACCCGCCCCCATGAACGAGGGCGCTTTTATTCGCTCTTATTGATGCAAGACAGCGCAGGAGCCGTCATTGGCGCACTGATAGGAAGCTGGTTGCTGCAATATAATTTCAATATCGTCTGTTGGATTGGGGCAGCGGTGTTTGTGTTCGCTGCTTTATTTAACGCATGGCTCCTGCCTGCATACCGTATATCAACAACCCGAACGCCCATCAAGGAAGGTATGGGTCGTGTCATCAAAGATCGTCGATTCTTTTACTATGTGCTGACGTTGACCGGTTATTTTATTTTGTCAGTACAAGTCATGTTGATGTTTCCGATCATTATCCATGAAATTTCCGGTACGGCGACTGCCGTTAAGTGGATGTATGCTATTGAAGCGGTGATTTCCCTGACTCTGCTCTATCCTATCGCGCGCTGGAGTGAAAAACATTTTCGCCAGGAACAACGTTTGATGGCGGGTCTGTTTTTAATGAGTATCTGCATGTTCCCAATCGGTTGGGTCAGTCAATTGCATCTCATCTTTGGTTTAATAAGCTTATTCTATCTGGGGATGGTGACAGCAGAACCTGCCCGTGAAACATTGAGTGCGTCACTGGCTGATCCCCGCGCTCGTGGCAGTTATATGGGATTTAGCCGGTTAGGGCTGGCGCTGGGCGGCGCATTTGGTTATACCGGCGGTGGATGGCTCTATGACACAGGCAAGAACTTGAATATGCCGCAATTACCGTGGCTTTTGCTGGGATTAGCGGGCTTAATAACTATTTATGCCCTGAATCGCCAATTCAATCAGAAGAAGATTGAACCTGTCATGATTAACAAACATTAATTACACAATTAATCGTGTAAAATCTGCCTGTTGAAAATAAAAGGAGACAACATGAGAAGATTTTTCTTAGGAGCAGTATTGGTACTGGTGGGTCTAATCAGCGGCTGTGATCAATTCAAGGAAGTCAGCATCAGCGAAAGCTTACTTAATGACTATTTATTAAAAAAAGTTCATTATCAAAAGCAAATCAGTATACCTGGGATAGCCCAAGCCAATATTACATTGGGTGATTTAACCAGTCAGGTGGGCCGTCAAGATCCAGAAAAAATTGAACTATCAACTCAAGCAAAAGTTCAATTGACGAGTTTGCTGGGAGCAACTCAGGCTGACATGAAACTGACTATCAGAGCTAAGCCAGTATTCAATGCAGAAAAAAGGGCTATTTTCATTAAAAACTTAGAGGTTGTCGACTACCAGACAACACCAGAAAAAGCTGCCACTCCGATGAAGGCTTTGATGCCTTACTTGAATACTTCGTTGAGCGAATTCTTTGATATTCACCCGGTTTATGTTCTAAATCCAGAAAAAAGCAAAGCTGAATCTGCTGCTGTAACATTAGCCAAAGGGTTGGAAGTTAAGCCTGGAAAATTGGTTATCAATTTGACTGATAAATAATTTTCATTACCAATAAAATAGTAAAGGCAAGCTATTAATTAATAGCTTGCCTTTATTTTACCTATTATTTAACAATAGATTTATCTATAAGCTTGTCTTTTTAAAACAGATACTAAATCGATAAAGTGACATTGTCACTCAGATTCAAGCTCTTCACGCAACGCCTGCAATGCTTCGCGAGTGACAATCGCTAAAGTTCGATAAAAACCACTGACTGCATGGGCTTCAACTTTACCGAGAAATTGCCCACACCAAGGTAACAAATACTCATCAAACAAGGTAATTTGAGCCTGAACTTCGTCTTCTGCCGACTGATCTTCCAACCATGACGCAGCCAGCAATAAAGAACCGAATTGATCAGCAGGAGTTTCAGACAAAGGCATACCCCGTTCTGCTAAAAACTGACGGACTTCACTTTCTTTTTCATCAGTATAATCAGAACGGCAAACGGGCACACCAGCAGATTCTCCAATAAACAGAGATTGATAATCCGCTTCAATCACCGATAATTCACTGTTTTGCTGTAATCTCTCCAGTAATTCGTCCTGTTCCAAAGGCCATGCCTGTTTCAGTTTCCCCTCTGCAATCATAGCAATCAAAGGTTGCAGAACAGGATCTTGTGGTGCACGGTTAAATAATGTTCCCAAAATACGGCAAACAATAGAAAATTCGTTCATGATTTCATCCAATCTCAATAACTTAAATAATAAATGCGGCTATTGTCCCTAATCGTCTGCCTTGCTGTAAAGCAACTTGTTAGTAGCCACGAGCCATATCAACAAGACCTGTGGGTGACTCCCCATTTTCGATTCGTCGAATGTTTTCACAAATAACATCCATCGCCTCTTCAGGAATGGTAATCGCCGCAATATGTGGCGTGATATTAATGCGTGGATGAGTCCAAAAAGGATGAAGATTTGATAATGGCTCTTTAACAAATACGTCAAGCGTTGCACCAGCGACACAACCTTCATCAATAGCAGTCAATAAATCCCGTTCAACGAGCTGAGCACCTCGCGCCATATTAATCACATATGAGCCAGATTTTAACTGACTAAATAATGAAAAATTGAGGATACCCTGAGTTTCCGGCGTATTTGGCAGGAGATTAATCAACACCTTGCATTCAGAAAGAAAATCACTTAGCTGCCCTTCTCCGTAAAAGCTTTCAACATTGTCGATTTGTTTTGGCGTACGGCTCCAGCAACGAACTTTGAAATCAAATTCCCGCAATTTTTCAATAACACCCCGCCCTAAAACCCCTGCCCCTAAGACACCGATAACAAACTTTTCCCGGTTATAGGGAGCCACTGGCTTCCAAATGCGCTGCTCCTGAAATTGTTTATATTCGTCCATGCGGCGGAAATAGTATAAAACGGCATTAACGGCATATTCCTGCATCTGCCGGGCCATTCCTGTATCTTCAAGGCGTATTAATGGAACCCCCGCAGGCAGCATGCCCGGATTTTCCGATTCTTGTTTAAGGACAGCATCCACACCTGCGCCAAGTGCAAATATGCCTTTTATATTCTGACGATTTGCTAACATTTCATAGGGAGGTAACCAGACTAGCGCATAATCAGCGGGAGCATCATCACCATGAACCCAGTGCCGGACTTTAGCTTCAGGCAATCTGGTTTGTATTCCCTGAATCCATTTATCAGCGTTAAAGTTAAAGGAAGGGTGATAAAAAATGATGTTCATAAAATCTCATTCCTTTTTGTTTTTCTGATAGGGTTAACCTATTACCGAAAGGTTGCAAGCTTCCGGTGGAAAGACGGGAGTGAAAATATTAATAATGTTATCTGCTTAACATATTTGCCATGATTCGTTGCAGAAAAAGTGCATTCACTTTCATAATTGGTTGCCAAGCATGCAAATTGTTTTTTATTTGTCTAATCAATCAAAAAGCCGGAAAAAATCGTCACAACCCTGTTGACGCCTGCTTTGCTTTTCCCTATAGTAGCGCCCCGTTGCAGCGATGAACTCAAACGAGTTAACTGCAATAACAAAATATGGTGAGGTGTCCGAGAGGCTGAAGGAGCACGCCTGGAAAGTGTGTATACGTGAAAACGTATC